>CAYSPN010000361.1:0-11114 GCA_964432895.1 uncultured Candidatus Kuenenia sp. | reverse complement strand
GCCACCCCGCGGTATTCGAGCGTGCTTCCCCCGCCCGCCCCGAGCCGTTCCGGCACCAGTTGCAGGCTGCCGTTGAACGCAGCCCTCCGCTCGCTGCCTGGCAGCACGATCTCCGGTTGTGCCGCACCGCCTTGCACCCGGGTCTCTATGCCGACGCGGGCGAGCCCGAAATCGGGATCGAGCGCCCGCACCCGCACGGTCACGGGCGCCCCAGGCGGCACGCGGGCCGGCGATTCGAGCGGCTCTTCGATCGTGATCTCGGGGGCCAGATCTGCCTGCACCTCGATCCGATGTTCGAGCTTCTCAGTCTCCACCTGCTCCCTGCCGGCCAGCGCCGTGCCGCGAGGCTGAAAGAGCAGCCGGTAGGTGGCGTGATCGGCTGCCGTGCGTTCGGCATTCATCTGGAGCATGAACGAGCCCGTTGCCCGTGCCAGATCGCTCGCCCCCACCTTGAGCTTCAGGTCACGGCTGCCGTCGCAGTCAAAGTCGATCCAGGCCGACTCGAGCGGCTGGTTGCTTTCGGTGATGATCACGACACGCGTGCCTTCGACGCCCCGCAGGTCGCCCTGCCATGCCACCGTCTCGCTCTCGCGCCGCATGTAGGCCGGAAACTCATACCGCACCTCCCGCACCATCAGCGTTGGCGAATCGACCATCGCCACACGGATCGGCTCGCTTCTTGCATCGCCCGCTTGAATCGTGAACACCACCGACTGATCGAGCCCACGAGCCGCATCGGGTAGCACGGCGGCATAGCGTTGCCCTGTGCCCGTCTCGCCGCCGACCCGTGTCATCTCCGCCCGCCACGGCACCGCCGCCCCATCGACGGCACCACCGTCGAGCAACGGCGTCACAGTGACGACCGGCCGTTCGTCCCGCCGTAGGCCGCGGATCGCGGTCGTCACCACGAGTTGCCGACCACGAACCAGCGTGGCCCCGCCCGCATCGACCTTGATGCTTCTGGGGTCGTGCGGATCACTGCCATCGGCGTCGCCGGTCGCCGCGTCCGTGCCGGCATCAGGCCCGACTGCAGCGGCCGCCTCCCCGGGCATCCGCCATCGCAGCCGCGGTAGCTCGAGCCTCACCCGCGTCGGCGCCGCCACGCGGGCCCATGGCGCGACCAGCCGGGCTGCGGTGGTCAGCAGACTCTTCGGCGCCACCAACGAGTAGACGCAGGCCAGCCCCACGAGCGCCGCCAACGCATACGCCAGCCACACCGCCAGAGAACGGTCGATGACCGACTCCGCCGGCACGGACGAGAGCCGCTTGGCAGCCCGCCGTTCGAGCGACTTCACTACTGTGGCGGCATTGCCCTCGGGATGCGCCTTCACGAGCACGGTGTTGACGAGATCGTTGTGGAGTTCAGGGTGTTCCTTTTCGATCACTCGCGCCGCGTAGACGAGATTCACGCGATACAGCAGTAGCGGCAGAATCCACCGGACAGCCGCCGCCACGATCGCTGCGAGCCCCGTCAGGAGCCACGTCCACCGCGCCCAGCGAGGCAGGCCGCCCGCCACGAGCCAGTGCTCGAACACCACGCCGCATGCCACCCAGACGAGCGCGGCCACGCCGGCGCCGAGGAGGAACGTGGTAAAGGCGACCCCCTTGTAGTCGGCGCTGGCCGCGGCCAACCGCCGGGCCAGGTAGCGCTCCGACTTGGAGTCGGCCTCGCCGTCGTCGGCCCACGTGCTGACGGCAAGCGGCTCGGTGGGTGAATGTGAAGCCGTGGCCATGGTGCCAATTATATCGGCAGGTGTGACGATCCGCCCGCTTCGCGTTGACGGCTGTCGGAAAAGCCGCCTAAGGTAGGCTCCCGCTACGGCTTCGGACGGCATTCCAGCCGGCACAGGACGCTCCACGAATGACCCTGCTCCCCGACGCCGAGGCTTTTAAGCGTCTGGTGGACGGCACGTCCCGCGGCGTGGGCCCGACGCTGGCACGGCTCGCTCTGGCCGGGCTCTCGGCCCCGTATGGTCTGGTGACCGGCTGCCGCAACGCGGCCTACGATCACGGCCTGCTGCCGGCCACCCAAGGGCCGATACCGGTTATTTCGGTCGGCAACCTGACGCTCGGCGGCACAGGGAAGACGCCCCTAGTGGCGTGGCTGGCGCGGGCGGTGACCGCCCACGGCGTGCGGCCCGCCATCGTGAGCCGTGGCTACGGGGCCGCTCGCGGGGAACGGAGCGACGAGGCGGCCGAACTTGCCATCCTCTTGCCGGCCGTGCCGCATGTGGCCAACCGCGACCGCGTCGCCGGCGTCAGAGAGGCAGCGGCCGCGGGGGCGGAGATCGCGCTGCTCGACGACGGCTTCCAACACCGTCGTCTTGCCCGCGACCTCGACATCGTCGCCGTCGATGCCACCGACCCATATGGCTGCGGCCGTCTCTTTCCCCGCGGCCTGCTGCGGGAATCGCTCTCCGGCCTTGCCCGCGGCCACGCCGTGGTGCTGACGCGGGCGGCGGCGGTCGATGCCCAGCGGCGGAACGACATTCGCCGCGTCCTGACAAAAGCCTGCCGAGGCAGGCTGCCACCGGTCTGGGTGGAGGCCACACACCGACCGGTGCAGTTGCGGTCGGCGTCGTCCGATACGCAGCCACTCGAACGCCTGGCGGGGGCCCGGATCGCCGCCTTCGCAGGGATCGGCAACCCGGCGGCATTCCGCACGTCGCTCACGAACGCTGGCGCCGCACTGGTCGGCTTTCGCCCGTTCCCCGATCACCACACCTACACCGCCGCCGATCTCGCTGCGATCCGTGACTGGGCGGCCGAACTGCGTGCCGATATGGTCGTGACCACGCTCAAGGATCTGGTCAAGGTTCGCACCGACCGACTGGGAGACGTCCCGCTCTTCGCGGTGGAGATCGCGCTTGAGATCCTCCCCAGCGGCGACTCCTCAGCCAGTCTCGAATCGCTCTTGGAGCCGGTAGTGGCGCAGGCGGCGGGAAGGCAGGCGGCGGGAAGGACGGTTCACCCATGAACGACGAGACCGCCCACTCGGCCCGCGACATCGCCCTGATCGTAAACACGTATCAGAAGCCCCGCCATCTCGAACTCGTGCTCGCCTCGATCGCCGCCCAGACCGGCGTCGATGGTCGATTCGAGGTGATCATCAGCGACGATGGCTCGACCGACGGCACGGCCGCACTCGTCCACGACTTCGCCGCACAGGCCCGCTTTCCTGTGCGGTTCACATCGCATCCCCACGATGGCTTCCGCTTGGCCCGCACCCGCAACGCCGGCGCCCGCCTCTCCGCGAGCGACTACCTGCTCTTTCTCGATGGCGACTGCATCCTGCCCTGTGATCATGTCGCCGCCTATCTGGAACGCCGCCGCCCAAGCCAGGCTCTCCTCGGCTATTGTGCCCGGCTCCCTGAAGACACAAGCGCACGACTCGACGCAGCCATCATCGCCACGACCGATCTGCCGTCGCTCGCTCCCGCCTCCGAACGACGGCTGCTGGCACAACGCTTCCGCAAGGCGTGGTGGCATGCGGCGATGCGTCATCCTTCGAAGCCGCGGCTCGCGGGCGGCAACTGCGGGATGTGGCGGCGCGACTTCGAGGCGGTGAACGGCTGCGACGAGCGGTTCGTGGGCTGGGGACAGGAGGACGACGATCTCGGGCTGCGGCTCCGCGCCGCGGGCGTGCGGCTGGAGTCGATCCTCGATCGCACCTGGTCGCTGCATGTCTGGCACCCGGTCGACACGTCGGCCACGCCCCGCTGGCGTGACGGCGTGAACGTGCCCTACTTTCTCCGCCGCGGACGACTTCGACGCTGCCGTCACGGACTGGCGGGCCGCTCGGCGCAGGATGTGACCTGGGGGCTGCCGGCCGATGCACACAACACGCCGCTGGGCCGCGAACTGGTCGCTCTGCTTGCAGACGCTCCGCGGGCTGCGGCGGGCGAACCCTGCGAGGTGGAGATCGTGCTGCGGCCCGGCCGCGGTCGGTTCAACCACCGGGCTGAATGTCGCCTGTTGCTGATTGAAGGCGACGCCGAAGCATCCATCCGCCGACGGGCCGATCAGATCCACGAACTAAAGGAGGCCGCAGCTGACCGGTCGGCTCAGCTGGCCCGGATACTCGCCTCTTGCGGGTGAACCTGGCGGGTGAACCTGGCGGGTGAACCTGGCTGGTGAACCTGGCTGGTGAACCTGGCGGGTAACTCCCGCCCGTTGCTACTTCTTCTTCTCGTTGTGGAGCGTGTGCTTCCGCAGCCGCGGCGAATACTTCTTCACCTTGAGCTTCTCCCCGCCCGACTTGCGACGCAGGGTGTAGTTTTGGTCGCCCGTCTCCGCGCAGACGAGGTGGATCACTTCGAGTCTCTTTTTGCCCTTGGCCATAGACCTAATCCTTCCGAAATTCCTGGGACGTGGGACTGCGGATCGTACTCCTCGACCGGCCTCGCCGCCAGCCAGAGGCCGGAGACGGGCCTGAACCGGGCGTTTTACCGAATCCTACCCGACTGCCAGCACCCGTCGGTTGAGAAGTTTGCGACCGCAACGTTCGACACGATACTATGTATGGAGACGCTTCGTGTACGGGTTTGCATGGGGCGACGGCCGTTTCCCAGCGATCGAAATGCACCACAGCCATGGCTAGCACTCCCCCCCCAAATCCTGGCAATCCCTCGCAGGGCCAGCCTCCTGCCAATCCCGCACCGCCTGTTGCGGCGAAGCCCGCGCCGGTGATTCCCAAGCCGGCCCCCGCCGCGGCCGCTCAACCCGCCGTACCGCCAGCTGCGGCTGTGGCTGAGATTCCTGCTCCGCGGAGGTCTTCTGTGTCGGGCCTGTTCTCGATGGCTCCGGCCTGGGCGATCAGCATGCTGGTGCACATCATCGTGCTGCTCTCGATGGCGCTGGTCGTCAACGAAGTGCCCAAGCCGGAAGCCCCGCGGATGATCACGGCCAGCGCGCCGGAGGTCGAGGAAAACTTCGAGGAGTTCGAGGAGGAGCTTCCCCAGGAGGATCCAGGGCCGCAGCAGGACATCACCGATGCCGTCGCGTTGCCAGAGTCGGCCAACGTCGAGGCCGTGCAGGTCGTCTCCACGGCCGACGATCTCGACGCCGCTCCGATCTCCGTTGAATTGACCGACTTCGGTTCCGAAACGGTCGCCGCAAGCGATCTGCTCTCCAGCGTCGGCGCCGTGGGCGGCAAGGCGGCAGGCGGGCTCGGTGGCCGTACCGATACGAAGATGCGGCAGCAACTCATCCAGACCGGCGGCGGCAGCAGCCAGAGTGAGGCTGCCGTCGAGTCGGGACTGAAATGGATAATCCAGCATCAAATGCCCGATGGGGGCTGGTCTTTCAATCTCAAAGCCTGCCCGAGTTGCAACGGACAGTGCTCACATGGTGCGGAGAAGGGTGTCGCGCTCGATCGCTGCGGCGCCACATCGATGGCTCTTCTTCCCTTCCTCGGTCGTGGCTACACGCATAAAGAAGGCCCCTTCAAGAAACAGATCGAGGCTGGTGTCGGATTCCTGGCGGCCATGACCATGAAGGGCCAGGGCAAGGCCTACGCCGCGGGGGGCAACATGTATTCGCAGGGGCTGGCCGGCATCGTGCTCTCCGAGAGCTATGCCATGACCCAGGACCGCCGTCTGCAAATGCCCGCGCAGGCGGCGCTCAACTACATCATGGCGGCCCAGGATCCTGCCGGTGGCGGCTGGCGATACGCTCCCAAGCAGGCGGGCGACACCTCGGCCGTGGGCTGGCAGTTGATGGCGCTCAAGAGCGGCCACATGGCGTTCCTGCAGGTCTCACCGCTCACGATCAAGAGGGCGGTGGAGTTTCTCAATGACGTGCAGCAAGACGATGGCGCCACCTACGGCTACACCGATCCGGGCAACGGCGCCGGCACCTCCGCCGTCGGCCTGCTCTGCAGGATGTATCTGGGCTGGAAGAAGGATCACCCGGCACTCCAGCGCGGCGTCGACCGGCTCGCCAAGATGGGTCCGAACAAAGACCTCTATTTCGACTACTACGCCACGCAGATCCTCCATCATCTTGAAGGGGATCGCTGGGTGGGCTGGAACAATCGCATGAGGGATATGCTCGTGACCACCCAGTCAAAGAAGGGGCATGAAGCGGGCAGCTGGTATGACGGCGTGGACGGCGGCCACGGGGCTCATGCTGCCGGGCGGCTCTATTGCACGTCGCTGGCCACGATGATCCTCGAGGTCTACTACCGCCACCTGCCGATCTACGGCAAGGGGAGCGTTGACGAGGACTTCAAAGAGTAGGGTGGCGCCGCGGCGGTGCTTCAGCCGCCTGCCGCCGGGGGTCGATACAACCAGTGTGGGCCTGATGGGATCGGCGTCTGCGCGGGCGCCTGGACAAGGCCGCGAAGGCAGGCTTTCCCCAATCGGAAAAGTCAGCCACGAGGTCGTCTCGATGGAACCCGACTCCTTGGAATTGATGCCGCTCGCGCCGCCGGGGCGGGAGGCCGCGCCATGGGTCGATCGGGCCGTGAAGAACCCCGCCATTCGCTCGGGCTACCTGAGCCTCACGGCGCATCTGCTCCTCGGCATCCTGCTGGCTCTGTTCGCGCTTGAGAAAAAGACCGAGCCGCGGCTCCGCCCCCTGGTGCTCTCGATCGGCCCGCCCACACAGGACGATGCGGGCGATCCGTTGGCTGCCATCGAGATTGGTGCCGCGGGCGAAGCGGCCGCGACCGCCATGGCCGAGGACCAGGCGCAGCCCGATGCCGCCGCGCCGCCCGCGCCGGAGGAGCCCCCGCTCGTGGCCGTGGTTGACCCACTGCCCATCGTCGATCCACTCGCGGAGCTGATCACGGCCGAAGAAACCCCTTCTGATCAAGCGATCGACTCGTCGCTGGCTGTGGGCCCGATCGCGCAGCCGGTCTCCGCACGCGGCAGCCCGGCCCGGCCGGCGGCGTCGGGCCGCCGGTCGAGTGGCCGTTCGGGGGCTGCGAGCAGCGGCCCGCCTGATGGCAAACCCTTTGCGTCGCGAACCGGCCCAGGCCGCTCCGCCTCGGTCCGCGGCCGCGGTGGCAATGCGGCCAGCGAGGCCGCCGTCGAGCGGGGGCTCGAGTGGCTGGCGCTGCACCAGGCCGTCGACGGCTCCTGGCAGTTCGACTTGAGCGGCTGCCGCTGCAACGGCGCCTGCCGCGATCCTGGATCACTCACCAGTTCCACGGCCAGCACGGCAATCGCGCTCTTGCCCTTTCTCGGCGCCGGACACACTCATGTCGATGGCAGACATCAGGAGACGGTCTCCCGCGGGATCTACTACCTGCTCAGCCGGATGCAGCGCACGCCCCGCGGCGGCGATTTCTGCGAGGGCAACATGTATGGCCACGGCGTGACGACGCTGGCCCTGGCCGAGGCGCTCGGCATGACGAAAGACGACATGCTTGTGCCGCCTGTGCGAGACGCCGTCCGGTTCATCGAAACCGCCCAAGACATGCACAGCGGCGGCTGGCGCTACCTGCCCGGTCAGGCCGGCGACACCACGGTCACTGCCTGGCAGCTCGCCGCGCTCAAAAGTGCGCAGCTCGCCGGCCTCGAGGCTCCCTCGCCAACGATCGACGGTGTGCGACGGTTTCTCGACCGCGTGCAGACTCTCAATGGCGCGGCCTACGGCTACCGCAGCCCGTCCGCCAAGCCGTGCACGTCGGCGATCGGCCTGCTCTGCCGGATGTACACAGGCTGGGGTCCGGAGCAAGAGTCGCTGAACCGCGGCCTCACCGCGCTCGCGAAGCCAGGCCCCGCCCCCCAGGCCGTCTACCAGAACTTCTATCTCTCGCAGGCGCTCGTGCAGTTCGACCACCCGGTCTGGCCGCGGTGGAACATGAAGAACCGCGACCAGCTCGTGGCCCAGCAGGCACGGGTTGCCCACGAGGCCGGCAGCTGGTCCTTCGACGACCGCGATACGGCGCCGGGCGGCCGGCTCGCCCACACGGCTCTGGCGATCCTCACACTCGAGGTCTACTACCGTCTGCTGCCGATCTACCGGCAAGAAGCGGTCGACTCGGAGTTTTAAGGCGGCCCCCATTCCCTTGCTTGCGCTGCGGGCTTGGATGGGGAAGGGAGACCCCCGCCGCGACGCTCCCATACCGGATGGCCCCGCCATTCCCATGCAAGCCCGAAGCGCCAGCGAGAGGAATCCGTCCCGGCGGTTCGGTGCCGCTACGCTTCCGCGAGGATGGGGCCTAGACTATCGGCTGGAGAGCGTTGCATGCGTCTGGCCACCTATTCCTGGTTTGCGGTCGTGCTGGCGATCGCATGCGCGGCGATCGGCTGGCTCGGTCTCGCCGGCTGGATAGCCGCCGCGGTGCTGCTGGCCAGCGTCGCCATGCACGTGGCGGGGAACGCCATCGGCACGCGGCTCCGCGAGGCGACCGACCATGATATTGCCCTGCGTCGTAATCCCGCCCTGCCCGCCTCTGCTCGCTTTCCCGCTTCGGCTCCCCTTCCCGCCTCAGGCCCCACACACCTCGAGCGCCGCACCAGCCTGGGCCGCCTGGTGCCGATCTCGGCCGGAATCGGCGCGATCTGCGGCGGCGCGGCGGGCACGCTCTCGCTTCTTTGGCTCACAGCCAGTTCGCCGGCGGGTGCCCTGCTGGGAGGCGGCTCATCGGCCGTCGTGGGAGGCCTGCTGGGATTCCTGGGGGCGAGCTTTGTGGAAATCGTCCGCGCCAGCCTGCGGGAGTCGCTGGCCGCCGAGCGTGCGGCCACTCCGCCCCCGGGCGACGCGACGGTGCCCTCGCAGCGGCCGACGTGAGCCTGTTTCGACGGCTGCGCATCAGGATGGAACCGCGTCCGATGGCGTGGTACAACTCCGCGAGACGTCCGTATGGTGACGCATTCCCGACCACCCCGACTCCGGAGTTTTCCGATGGCCAAGCCACATCGCACCCTCAAAAAAGCCAACCATGGCTCCCGGCCCGCCAACAGCAAGGCCCGCAAGGCCAAGCGGAAGCACATTCGTACCTGAGACGAATCGGAGGGCGAACGCAGTGGCCCCGCGCGACTACATCATTCATCCGAGCGAATACGACCTCGATCACGTCATCGCCGACATCCATGAGATCCGCCGCTGGAACATGCAGCGGTTCGAGATGGAGCAGTTGACGGCGATCGTGCATCAGGATGAGACCCGCGCCTTGTGCGTGGGCTACAAGGATGTCACCCACGACGAGTTCTGGGTCCGCGGCCATTTCCCAGGCACGCCGCTGATGCCGGGCGTCATCATGTGCGAGGCCGCCGCGCAGCTCTCCAGCTACTACACCCAACGCTACAACCTGCTCGACGCCAAGCTGATCGGCTTCGGCGGCTTGGAGGAAGTGCGGTTCCGCGAGCCCGTCGTGCCCGGTGACCGGCTGGTGATCGCGGTGGAGCGGGTTCGGGTGCGGCCGAAGGCGATGATCGTCTGCCGCTTCCAGGGAATCGTCCGCGACAGGATCGTCGTGGACGGCATCATCAAGGGCGTGCCCCTGCCGGTCGATGCACTCGCCAGTGCCGCGGGCACTCCGGCCGAATGACCCCTTGCCAATTACTCCTGGCCATGACTCCTGGCCCTCCGGCCATCGCACGCTCCCATGCCCCGCCGTCCACCACGTAAGCCCGATCCGTCGCTCGACCTTTCCGGTCATCTGCTCGAATTGGCGGCACTGCCCGCGCCGCTCGATCCCAACAGCCTGTTTCCGCGACGGGCTCCCATCGAGATGGAGGTGGGGAGCGGCAAGGGGCTTTTTCTCTCCACGGCCTCGGCGGCGCGGCCCGACCTGAATTTCCTGGGCGTTGAAATCAGCGGTGGCTACGCGCGGCTCTGCGCGTCGAAACTCGCCGCCCAGCAGGCCACCAACGCCAGGATCATCCATGGCGATGCCACCTACCTCGCCCGCAGCCTGCTCCCCGACGCCTGCCTGGCGGCCATCCACGTCTATTTCCCCGATCCCTGGTGGAAGGCCCGCCATCGCAAGCGACGCGTGCTCTCGGACGCCTTTCTCACGCACGCCGGCCGGGTGCTGGTCCCAGGGGGCCAGCTGCACATCTGGACCGACGTGGAGGAGTATTTCCACGAGGCACTCGCCGCAGCCCGCGGCACAGCGCTCTTCTCCGCGGCCAGCGACGTGGCGGCCCGCCCCGCCGAGCACGATCTCGACTACCGCACGCACTTCGAGCGGCGCACGCGGCTGGCCGGTGCCCCGGTCTGGCGAGCCCTTCTGGAGAGGTCCACCGCGGCCGCCACGTGCGGCCGCACGGCCGTGCCGCTACCTGGCTGACGCAGACTCGTAGGTACGGCCGGAGCCGCCGCGGTCCGAGTCACTTCGGCCCGTGTGCGTGAGGGCGATCTTATAAAGCCGCTCGCCGGCGGGCGTGGGATACTGGCCCGTCAGGCAGGCCTGGCAGAGCTGCGACGGCTCAAATCCGATCGATCTCGCCACCGACTCCACGGGCAGATACCGCAGCGAGTCAGCCCCAAGCCGCGCGGCCATTTCCGCCTGAGCCTCTTCGGTGAGCACGCCCCCGCGGAGAAACTGCGGGGCAAAGAGCTCGTCAATCGTCGACATGTCGATGCCATAGAAGCAGGGTGCGACGATCGGCGGACAGGCGATCCGCACATGGATCTCTCTGGCCAGCCCCAGCGACCGCATCCGGCCCAGCAGCACCTTCATCGTCGTGCTGCGCACGATCGAATCCTCAACGAGGATCACCCGTTTGCCTTCGAGCACCTCGCGGAGCGGCGTGTATTTCGATTCGGCCTTCTGCCGACGGCTCGAGGCGCCGTCGATGAACGTGCGGCCCGTGTAACGATTGCGGATCAGACCTTCCACCGACGGTATCGAGAGCCGGTAGGCCATGGCGTCGGCGGCCGCCTTGCTCGTGTCTGGAACAGGCACGACCACGGTGTCGGCGTCGATGGGGATCGTCTCCAGACGGGCGAGCTCTTCGCCGAGCTGCTTCCGCGACAGATACACACTGCGATCGTCCATCGTGCTCGCGACGTTTGCGAAGTAGACCCATTCGAAGAAGCAATGGGCCTGCTTCGGGCTCTCGGCGAACCGTTCGACACGCACGGTCTCCCCATCGACGATGAGCGCCGTCCCTGGCTCGAGCGACCGGATCGACTCGGCCGGAAAGCCGAGATTG
>CAYSPN010000360.1:0-3231 GCA_964432895.1 uncultured Candidatus Kuenenia sp. | reverse complement strand
TAGGGCACCTGCTGCGGGTCGTATTCGATCTCCACCGCCTCGGCATGGCCCGTCTGCCCAGTGCAGACCTGCTGGTAGGTGGGATTCGGATTCTTTCCACCGATGTAGCCACTCGTCACCAACTGCACGCCCTTGATCTGGGCATAGACCGCCTCGGTGCACCAGAAGCAGCCTCCGGCGAACGTCGCCTTCGCCAACTCACCGTCAGCCCCCGCCGCCAAGCCGCTGCTCATCATGATCGCTCCTGCCAGAAACCACCGGACCACATGTGCCGTCATGTTCGTCGGCTCCTCGAATGGACTGAAATCCAGAACAAATGAAGGCGAAGGGATCGGCGTGAGGATCCCGAGCATTTGGCCGCCGCGGCCACCGCGAGGGAACTCATGCCGTCCCGAAGCCGGCACCTACCGTTGCGGCCTGAACTTCCGCATTGTAGCAATCCGCTCCGGATCGACGACGAACCGCAGCGGCTTTTCCGCCCACTCG
This sequence comes from uncultured Candidatus Kuenenia sp., assembly GCA_964432895.1. GTDB lineage: Bacteria > Planctomycetota > Planctomycetia > Pirellulales > UBA1268 > CAMCQY01. Next base: position 2,745 of record CAYSPN010000360.1, on the reverse strand, counting down.
CCGGCGTAGCCCACCCCGATCCGCGGCGTCCGCTTGATCAGCCGCCGCGGCACGGCGATCCCGCCAGTCTCCAGCCAGAGCCCTGCCCGAAGGCCGGCCAACTGGCCGTCGAACGACCGGTCGATCCCGAGCGCCTTCGTCAGCCGCCCCGGCCCCACGTGCTCCCCTACACCACGGATCAGCACCGCCGCCGGAACGCCCTCCCCGCCCGTGACGACATTCAGCATCCAGTGCATCCCGTAGCAGAGGTAGACATACCAGCGGCCTGCCGGGCCAAACATCGTGGCATTCCGCTTGGTGAGGCCGCGGGAGCCGTGGCAGGCCAGGTCGTGGGCCCCGAGATAGGCCTCCGTCTCGAAGACCACGTGCCGAGTGAGCCGCCCGTCGACGGTCCTCACCACCAGCCACGCCCCGATCAGCTCGCGTGCCACACGATCGGCAGGCCGATCAAAGAACGCCTGGGGGAAAGGCTGGCCGTTCACCTGATTTTCACCGCATCTATGATGAATGCTTTCGATCGATCATCATACTGTCTTTCCCCACACCCGGAACAGATTTGCATTCATGGAAGCAGGCATCGTCGGACTCCCCAACGTCGGCAAGAGCACCCTCTTCAACGCGCTCACCATGTCGAAGGCCGCGCAGAGCGCGAACTACCCCTTCTGTACGATCGAGCCCAACGAGGGGATGGTGAGCGTGCCCGACGGCCGCCTCACGCAGATCACCAAATACATCCCGCCGCAGAAGGTGATCCCCGCCGCCCTCAAGCTGGTCGACATCGCAGGCATCGTGAAGGGGGCCAGCGAGGGCCAGGGCCTCGGCAACAAGTTCCTCTCGCACATCCGCGAGGTCGACGCCATTCTGCAGGTGGTTCGCTGCTTCGAGGATCCCGACGTGATCCACGTGGCCGGCAAGGTCGATCCCGTCTCCGACATGGAGACGATCGAGATCGAGCTGATGCTCGCCGACATCCAGCATCTGGAAAACAGCCTGCCCAAGCTGGAGCGGGCGGCCAAGGGCGCCGACAAGGATGCCAAGCTCAAGGTCGAGGTGATGAAGAAGTGCCTCGCCCACCTGGTGGCCGAGAAGCCTCTCCGCACGCTCACCCTCGACGAGGCCGAGCAGGCGGCCGTGAAGGAATTCGGTCTGCTCACTGCCAAGCCGATTCTCTACGTGGCCAACGTCGACGAGACCGACCTCGAGGGCAAGGGCCCGCTCGTGCAGAAGGTCCGCGAGGCGGCGGCGAAGGCCGGCGCGGAGGTCGTGCCGGTGTGTGCCAAGCTCGAGGCCGAGATCGCCGAACTCGACGAGGCCGACCGTGGCGAGATGCTCTCAGGCGCCGGGCTCACGGAGCCGGCCCTGGCCGTGTTGGCTCGGGCTGCCTACAAGACGCTCGGCCTGCAGAGCTACTTCACGGCCGGCGAGAAGGAGGTCCGCGCGTGGACCGTAGCAGTCGGGGCCACCGCCCCGCAGGCGGCCGGCGTGATCCACACCGACTTCGAGAAGGGCTTTATTCGGGCGGAAATCTACTCGCTCGCCGACCTCGAGACCTACAAGACGGAGAAGGAGATCCGCGCCGCCGGCAAGCTCCGCGTGGAGGGGAAGGAATACGTGATGCGCGACGGCGACATCTGCCACTTCCTTTTCAATAAATAGCGCATGCGGGGCCATCCATGGCCCCCGCATGCTTGGGCTGGCGGAGGGAAAGCCAAGGTTTCCCTCACCAGCCAGCGTCGCCATCCTGGCGACAAATAGCGCATGCGGGGCCATCCATGGCCCAAGCATCCCTTGCTGGCGCTGCGGGCTTGGATGGAGGGCCACTCCCATGCAAGCCCGAAGCGCAAGCGAGAGGAATCCGCGTCCCAGCCCGAATGACCACCCGCATTCCCTTGCTGGCGCTGCGGGCTTGGATGGAAGCGGGCTTGGATGGCACCTGCGAGAGGCGAGACTACGCGCGGAGCGACTCTGGCCGCGGCTGTTCGCGGAGATGGTCCGGAAGCCATTGCTTCTCGGCTTCGTCGGGATCGACGCTGCTCACCGCCCCCGCCGGTGCAAAACCCTCGGCATATTCCTCGACGTGCTCCTCGCGGGCGCTCGTGCCAAAGAACGAATACATCACCGGCACGAGCACGAGCACGAGCAGGGTCGTCATCGCCAGGCCGAAGGCCAGCGCCGTGGCCATCGGGATCAGGAACTGCGCCTGGAAGCTGGTCTCGAGCAGCAGCGGCAGAAGGCCGCCGATCGTCGTGATGCTCGTGAGCATCACAGGCCGGAACCGCAGGCAGCCGGCCTCCCGCAGCGCGAGCCGCAGCGGATGCCCTTCGCGGACGCGGATGTTGATGAAGTCGATCAGGCAGATCGAGTCGTTCACCACCACACCCGCCAGCGCGACGAGCCCGAACATGCTGAAGAGCGTCAGCGGCATGCCCATCAGGGCGTGGCCGAATATGGCCCCCGCACAGCCGAACGGGATCGCCGCCATGATCAGGAACGGCTGGAAATATGACTTGAACTCCATCGTGAGCAGCACGAACATCGCGAACGACGCGACGACGAAGCCCACGCCGAGGCTCCGTAGCGACTCGTTCGACTGCTCCCGCTGCCCCTCCCAGCGGACCCGAACCAACGGATAGTCCTTGGCGAGGTCGGGCATCAGCCGCTTCTCCATGTCGGCGGTCACGAGCGCACTGGTGAGCGAACTCTTGGCAACGTCGATGTCGGCCGTCACCGTGATCGAACGCCTCT
>CAYSPN010000359.1:0-1653 GCA_964432895.1 uncultured Candidatus Kuenenia sp. | reverse complement strand
CTCGGGCCCGATCATCTCGGCCGACAGGCAGAGCACGTTGAGATCGTTGTGGCGACGGCTCATTTCGGCGGTCACCTCGTCGTGGCAGGTCGCCGCGCGGACGCCTGGAAGTTTGTTGGCGGCGATCGCCATGCCCACGCCGGTGCAGCACAGGAGGATGCCCCGTTCGGCCGTGCCATGGCTCACCCGCCGAGCGACGTCCGCGGCAATATCGGGATAGTCGACGGCCTCATCGCTGTGGCAGCCGCAATCGACCACTTCGTTGCCCATCCGCTCGAGCAGCCCCATGAGCCGTATCTTCGCCGCCACACCACGATGATCGCTGCCGATGGCAATCCGCATGAAATGCTCCCTGACAAAATCGGTCCATGAACAAGATGCACAACATGAACAACACGAACACCATGACCAGTATGGCCACGACGGTCGGCCATGCTCCCGGCTCACCTAGCCGCCGAAAAGCTGGGAGCCGAGTGTATCGAGTCTGCGGTCCAAATGCTCGCGGATTTGCTCCGCACATTTCCGGTAGGTCGCCAGCGTGCCGCCGATCGGGTCGATCACGTCATGCCGATCGGGGGAAAGCATCGTCACGCGGCCGCCCGCCTCGGGGAATTGGGCAAGAATATTCGCCCGATGCGACGCCGTCATGGTCCAGATCACGTCTGCCTGCCTGGCGAGGTTTTCGGTGAGCGGCTGGCTTTCGTGTCCCGACAGATCGGCCCCCCGCTCCCGCATCGCCTCCAGGGCCCCGGTGCTCGCCTTGCCGCCCCCCCAGGCGGCGATCCCGGCACTGGCCACCACCACGCCGTGCCGTTCGATCTCGTCCGGTCGGCAGCCCAACCGCTCGGCGACCAGTTCCCGGAAGAGCGTCTCGGCCATCGGGCTGCGGCAGGTGTTGCCGGTGCAGACAAAGAGCACCATCAGGCTGGAAAGCCGTCGCAGCGTCTCCTCCGAGACGATGCCCGGGTGCACCACGCGGAAACCGCTCTCGTCGACAGCGATCGTCGATGCCGGCTGGGCATACCTGGCACGGCCGTCGTCGATGACCAGACTGACGGCCGCCCCGGCCGCCTCGCACCGGGTGACCACCTCCGCCGCCGTGACCGGTGGCGAGTCGCCTGCCCCCCCGGGTTCCGCCAGCACCACGGGGCCGGCCAGCATCCGCATGCAGTCTGCGAGCATCGGGTGGCCCGGCACCCGCAGCCGCAATTTTCCACACCCCGCAATCAGCCGCCGCACACCGAGCGGCAGCCGATGCACGAGACTATCGGGATGGTCGTCGTCCACGATGATGGTCACCGGCCCGGGCCAGCAGCGCCGCGACAGCCGTTGGCCCAGCGGGCTCAGGCGGGGCGCCCAATCGAGAGCTTCGTCGGCACTTTTGAGGGCTAGCGTCAGCCGCGGCTCTCCAGGCCGCTCTGCCGCCAGGCAGCAGAGCCGTTCCACCGCCGCCTCGTGTCGGGCGCTGGCGGCGACCACGTAGTCGGTTTCCGTCGGGAAGGCGACCGCCCGTCCCTCGGCCAATGCCTGCACCGCGCGATGCACGACATCGCGGGCATCGTCGGTGCGGCGCAGATCAATGACCATGGGCGGCATGGGCAGGGGCCGACGTCTTGGATGCCATGCACCCGGCGAGCCGTACTCGCGGGAAAA
>CAYSPN010000358.1:0-10261 GCA_964432895.1 uncultured Candidatus Kuenenia sp. | reverse complement strand
GTCTGGAACGTCAACGGCTGGCTGTTCCAGAAGGGCGTGCTCGACTTCGCCGGCGGCACCGTCGTGCACGTGCTCGCGGGCGTGTCGGCCCTGGCGCTCGTGTTGATTCTGCCGAAGCGGCAGGGCTATCCGAGCGCCCAGTTCGTGCCCCATAGCGTCGGCTGGACATTGATCGGAGCGGCCCTGCTCATGGTGGGCTGGTTTGGCTTCAATGCAGGCTCCGCGATCGCGGTCGGCAAGGACTATCTCCCAGTCGCCGGCGGGGTGGCGGTGCTGGCCTTCGCGACGACTGCGCTTGCTGGCAGCACGGCGGCGGGGGCCTGGGTGTTTGCCGAGTGGTTCAAGTGCGGGAAGCCGACGGCCCTTGGATTGGCATCCGGCATGGTGGCCGGTCTTGTGACGATCACGCCCTGCGCCGGCCACGTCAGCCCGGTGAGTGCGGTGGTCATCGGAATCCTAGGAGGCCTTGTCTGCTTCTGGGCCGTGCAGATGAAGTCGGTCATCGGCTACGACGACTCGCTCGACGTCGTCGGCGTGCATGGTGTCGGCGGAGCGCTGGGTGCGCTGCTGGTGGGGCTGTTTTGCATGCGGCCGGTGTTGGGCGGGCTCGATCAGTTCCTGATCCAGCTGCAGGGCCTGCTCTGGGCGGGTGGCTACGCCTTCGTCTGCACCCTGATTCTGGGCCTGCTGATCGACAAGACGATCGGGTTCACGGTCGGCAAGGAGGTCGAGTCGCACGGGCTGGATATCGCCGAGCACGGCGAGTCGGCTTACCACCTGACGTGAAGAGAGAAAGGGGACGCAGCCAGGATTGCCGGGGTTTTTTGGGTCCGCAAAACGGATTCCCTCGCTCGCGCGTCGGGCTTTTATGGGAACCGCTCTTCATCCAAGCCCGCAGCGCAAGCAAGGGAATACGGGCCGCCAGCACATCCCGTGCCGAACACTTCTGGGACGCAGCTCTTTTCACACGACGTCTTCGCGCATCGCGCCGGCGTTTCTCGGATCTCGACCCGAGGCAGGCGGAGCCGAGAGAGTCTCGATATCATCAGAGGAACGCGGGACATCGTTCCCCCTCGCATGAATCATGATTGAATAAGGAAACCCCATGTCAAAGAATCTCGCCGTCGCCATCGCCCTTTGTGCTGCGATCGTCTGTGCTCCTGCCGAAGCCCGTCAGCCGCGCGGCGGTGCGGGTGCTGGAGCCGGTGCGCCGGGTGCTGGCGTGACCCGCGGTGCGGGTGTGGGAGCAGCAGGTGTGGGTGTTCGCCCCGGCGTGGGAGTGGGCGCGCCTGGACCGGGTGTGGTGCCGAGTGTCGGCGTCGGTGTTCCCGGCGGGGCGGTGGTTCCCAACGCAGCCGTTGTCGTTCCGGGGACGGCGGTGACGCCAGGCGTTCGAGCGGTTCCCGGGGCCGGTGTGCCGGGCGCGGGTGTTCGTCCCGGCGTAGGAGTCGGTGCCCCGGGTGCCGGTGTTCGTCGTGGCGTGGGAGTCGGCGCGCCGGGCGCTGGAGTGAGGAACGGCCGCGGGAGGCGGTAGGGCTGGCCTCGGGTTGGAGTGAAAACGCTACGCGTCCCAGTGGAGACGAGGTGCCGCCACTGGTCGATGCATCCTTTCCGTGCCGCCTCGGCCTCTGGAGATTCAGCCCTGAAGGGCGGCCTCGATCGCGCGGGCGGCCGTGATGCACTGCTCGCCAAGGGCCGGAAATCGGTCAATAGCCATCCGCGACACGGGGGCCATGATCGTGACCGCGGCGAGCGGAATGCCATGGAGATCGAGGATCGGGGCCGCCACACAGTGGATGCCCTCGAGTCCCTCGGCGCGGTCGACGGTGTAGCCGCGGGCCCGCGATGCCGCCAGTTCCTGTTCCAACCGATCACGGTCGGCCAGCGTCGTGGGCGTGAAAGATTTCAGCGTGCGTCCGCGAAACCATTCGCTGCGGCGTTTGTCGCCCCACCAGGCGAGGATCGCCTTGCCGGGCGCAGAAGAATAGAGCGGCGTGCGGAGCCCGACCTGGCCACAGACCTGAAGCGGATGGGTGCCACGGAGCTGTTCGAGCACGAGTGCCTTACCGCCCGACTCGATCAATAGCTGCACCGTCTCGCCGGTCGCGTCGCGAAGTTCACGCAGAGCGTCGTGGCTGGCCAACACGAGACTCTTATCGCCCGACTGTGGACCGGCCATGTCAAGCATCTTGCCCGAGAGCGTGTAGGTCTTCGCCGCACCGTGCTGGAGGCAATAGCCAAGTGCGACGAGTGTCTTGAGGATGCGGAAGACGAGGTTGGGCGTGATTCCCGAGGCCCGCGCCGCCTGCGCAGCGGTGATGCCCCGCGGATGCCGCGCGACGAGTTCGAGAATCGCCAGCGTCTTGCCGCATGTGGGCGATGGCAGGGCGTCGAAGTCGCGGCCCGGCTGGGGTGCGGTCTTGCGACTGGAGGCGGATGCGGTGCGCATAGAAGAATGTTTACGTTCGTCATGAAGAACTGAAACGAACCAACCCACTGTTGATTCTTATTTCAGAATACGTTCTCATAGAGGGAATGACAAACCGAGCGGCGTCTGATTGGTGGCCTCGCCCGCGTGTCGCGGGCCGGGCTCTGACCATGGTTCTGGCCATGGGCTGCGGACGGTCTGCTCTTTTCTTGGCCGGCGTCGTCTTGGTTGGCGTCGTCTTGGCCAGCGTTGCCTGGGTCGGCGTCGCGGCTGCCGGCGAGGGCGAAGACCTGTTTGAACGGGTCGTCCGCCCGTATCTCGTCGAGCGGTGCTATGAATGCCACGGCACCCACGGCAAACGTGAGCATGATCTGTCGCTCGACTGGGCCGGCGGCATGCGTGAAGGTGGATTTTCAGGGCCGGCAGTGGTCCCTGGGAAGCCGGCCGAGAGCATGATCATGATCGCCCTGCGGCACGAGCAGGATCTGCCCATGCCCAAGGGCGGCCCCAAGCCATCGGCTGAGATCGTGCGGGCCTTCGAGCGGTGGATTTCGCTGGGCGCTCCTGATCCGCGGCGCGAGCCGCCGACCGCCGACGAACTCGCCAAGGAGACATCGTGGGACGCGATCTTCGCCCGCCGGAAACAGTGGTGGAGTCTACAGCCGATCCAGCGACCTGCGGTGCCGCCGCATGCTGCGGGCAACACCACGTGGCTTGCCACGAGCGATCATCCCGTAGACCGGTTCGTCGCGGCGAAGCTCGTTGCGGCCGGCATCGAACCGGCCGGTGAGGCCGATCCCGACACACTCCTTCGTCGGGCCACCTTTGCCCTGACAGGCCTGCCGCCCACGCCCGAGGAGCGGGCGGCATTTCATGCCGACACCAGCCCCGACCGGTGGGAAAACCTCATCGACCGCCTGCTCGCATCGCCCCATTTCGCCGAGCACTGGGCCCGTCACTGGCTCGACTGCGTCCGCTACTGTGAGACGCACGGCAGCGAGGGTGATCCCGCTATCCCCCATGCCTGGCGGTACCGCGACTGGTGCATCCGCGCGATCGCGAGCGACGTGCCGGTTGACCGATTCATCCGGGAGCAGATCGCTGGCGACCTGCTGGCGGATCCGCGGATCGATCCTGCCACGAATGTCAACGAGTCGGCCCTCGGAATTGGTCACCTCCGGATGGTGCCCCATGGGTTCACACCCACCGACGCGCTCGACGAGTTGGCAACCTTCACCGACAACCAGATCGACGTGATCTCGAAAGCGTTTCTCGGGCTCACCGTCTCCTGTGCCCGCTGCCACAACCACAAGTTCGACGCCATCTCGCAGGCCGATTTCTACGCACTCTTTGGCGTTCTCGCGAGTTGCCGGCCGGCGTTGATCCACGCCGACGCAACCGGCTCTCGAAAGGAGCACCGCGCTGAACTTGCCCAGATCAAAGCCGCCATTCGCCGCGTGCTGGCAGACGCCTGGTCGCAGTCCGCAGAGTCGCTCCGCGTAGCGATCGACAAGGCAGACAAACGGCTCGAGGCATTCCGCGCAGCAGACCATCCGCTGTCGGCCTTCGTCCGCCTCGAGGGTCTCACCGGCGAGCCACGTCAGGCTGCCTGGGATACGCTTCGCGCCGAGGCCGGACGTGCCAGACGGACGGCTGTCCAGCCGGGAAATATCCCGCCCCCCGAAACCTGGCTGCGGTACGGCGCCGGTGTCGAAGGCCCCTCGCCACCGGGGGAATTCCGCATCGAGCCCACGGGCGAACGGTTCATCACCCGTCTCCTGCCAGCCGGCATCCACTCGAACCTGCAGGTAGCGAGCGACGGCGCCGTGCTGCACTCACCGCGGTTCGTCGTCGAGTCCGACTCGATCCGCCTGCTCGTGGCTGGCGAGGGTCAGGCACGAGTGCGGCTGGTGGTCCGAAACTTTCCTCGCGATCAGCGGCTGCTCTATCCGGCGGCGACTCTTGAACATGGCGTGCCGCAGTGGATCACACTCTCCACGAAATACTGGCGGGGCGAAGAGGCGCATCTGGAGATCGCGACAGCCGGCGACCTGCCCGTGGAGGCGGTCGACGGCAAGCGATCGTGGTTCAGCATCATCGCCGTCGATACGGGCGACGGCGAGCCACCGACGGTCGGCCTGCCGCCCGCGTCGATCTTCGACTTCCTGTCTGCCAACGATGCCGACATCACCGCCACCCCTCCCGCAGACGACGCTGCAGTGGCTGCGGTCTACCAGCAGGCTGTTCGATCAGCGATCGCCGCCTGGCGTGACGGCACGGTGACGGACCGCCAGATCCGACTGCTCAATGCGCTGCTTGAGATCAACGCGTTGCCCACCGACATCGCCACGGTGCCAGACGCCGCAGAGAAAGTCGCCCGCTACCGTGAACTCGACTCACGCATCCCGCACCCCGCGCGGGCACCGGGGGTCATCGAGGGCACGGTGTTCGACCAGCCGCTCTTTGTCCGCGGCAACCACAAGCAGCCAGCCGCTCCAGTGCCGCGACGGTTTCTGGAGGCGATCGACCCGCGGCCCTTCGCAGCGAACGAGAGCGGCCGCCGCGAACTGGCCGACCGGCTCGTGGCCGCGGAAAACCCGCTCACGCCCCGCGTCTTCGTCAACCGCGTCTGGCATCATCTCTTTGGCCGCGGCATCGTGGCCACGGTCGACAACTTCGGCCAGATGGGCGACCTGCCCTCGCATCCTGAACTGCTTGACTTCCTGGCTTCGCAGTTCGTCACGCCGGCCACCGACGACTCGTCCGGGTCACCGGCCCGGCCGTGGTCCCTCAAGTCACTCGTGCGTCTGCTTGCCACGTCGCGGGCATTCCGACTCGCCGTGCAGCCCTCGGAGTCGGCCCGCCGCATCGATGCGGCGAATGCGCTGTTTTCCCACGCCCGACTCCGCCGGCTGGAAGGCGAATCGATCCGCGACGCCCTCATGGCCGTGTCAGGACGGCTCGACCGCCGGCCATTCGGCCCGAGCGATCCTGGCGGCACCTCGCGGCGGGCCATCTATATCGGTGTCATCCGCAACCAGCCCGATCCGTTTCTCTCCGTCTTCGATCCCCCGAGCACGCAGTCAACCCAAGGCCGCCGCGACGAGTCGCACGTGCCGGCCCAGGCGCTCGTGCTGATGAACAGTCCATTCGTGAAGGACCTCGCTGCGAAGCGGGCCGAGCGGCTCGTGGCAGACTGGCGCGACCTGTCCTCCGACCAGCGGGTCGAGCGGCTCTTCGCCGAGATGCTCGGCCGCGAATCGACGGCTACCGAGCGGGTAGCGTCGCTCGCTTGGATCGACGACCTCGCCACGCAGCATGGCATCAACGCTGAGAGCGTCGCGGCGCACGCACCGCTCTGGGCCGACGTCGTGCACGGCCTCTTCAATACGGAGGAGTTCATCCATGTCGACTGATTTTCCTGTGAGGGAGCTCGGCCTTCGGCCGCTTCCGGCCTCCAGGCGGCAATTCCTCACCCGGTCGTCGGCCGGCTTCGGCATGGCAGCCCTCACAGGCATCCTCAGCCGGCAGACAGCCCACGCGGCCGCGGCGACCGCCATGCAGCCCCACGCGAAGCGGGTAATTTTCCTGTTCATGAGCGGCGGGGTTTCGCATGTCGATTCGTTCGACCCGAAACCGGCCCTCGTGACTCACGCCGGAAAGCCGCTGCCCGGCCCGATCGAACGCACCCAGTTCAACAACAACGGCCTGCTCATGCCGTCGCAGTGGGAGTTTCGCCCGCGGGGCCAGTGCGGCACCGAGATCAGCGAACTGTTTCCCGAGATGGCGAAGCATGCCGACAAGCTCGCGGTTGTGCGGTCGATGACGGCGAAGTTCAGCGAGCATGCCCAGGGCAACCTCTTCATGCACACCGGCTTTCCGTTCCTCGGCAATCCGAGCGCCGGCGCCTGGGCCGTCTACGGCCTCGGCCGCGAGTGCGACGAACTGCCGGGATACGTCGTCCTGAAGAGCGGCGACGCGGGCGTGCCCCACGGCGGCGTCGCCTGCTTCGGCAACGGTTTTCTGCCGAGCGACACGCAGGCCTCGATGCTCGCCTGCGATGCCGACCCAGCTCTTCGCAATATCCGGCCCTGGGAGTCGGCGAACCGCCAGCGGCGCAGGCTCGACTACCTAGCGACGCTCAACCGCGACTTCGGCGCTCAGATAGCCGCGGCCGACGCGATCGAGGCGGCGATCCGCAATCACGAAACAGCCTTTCATATGCAGGCCGCCGTGCCCGCGCTCGCCGATATCTCGGACGAAACCGAGGCCACGAAACAGCTCTACGGTCTCGACGCAAAGGACCCGAAGCAGGCGGCCTACGCCCGGCAGTGCCTGCTCGCCCGTCGACTCGTGGAACGGGGTGTGCGGTTCGTGGAGCTTTCCTGCCTGGCCTACAACATCGGCGGCGGCAACGGCGCCAATCCCTGGGACCAGCACGGCGAGGTGAAGAAGGGACATGAGGCGATGGCCCGGCAAGTGGACCAGCCGATCGCGGCACTCCTCGCCGACCTCGACCAGCGTGGCCTGCTCGACGACACGCTCGTGGTCTGGGCGGGCGAGTTTGGCCGCACGCCGTTCTCCCAAGGGAGCAACGGCCGCGACCACAACCCGATGGGGTTCTCGATCTGGATGGCCGGCGGCGGCGTGAAGGGGGGCACGGTGCTCGGGAGCACCGACGAATTCGGCTACCGCGCGATCGAGGACGTGGCGACGATCTACGACCTCTGGGCCACCGTGCTCCACCAGCTCGGCGTCGACCACGAAGACCTGACGTTCCGCCACGGCGGCCGCGACATGCGGCTCACCGACGTGCATGGCAACGTCATGAAGAAGATTCTCCTCTGACGTTTTTAAAATCTCCATCACCCAACTCGAGGATTTCCAGCCCATGACCTCCGGCTTCAGGTCCGAACTCACCGGCTGCTTCTCAACCCCCTGCGACGACAACCCCACAGTCGTCATGCTCGAAGCCGCCTACCACAGCCTGGGGCTCCACTGGCGATACATCAACGCCGAGGTGCAGGCCGACGGCCTCGCCGCCGCCGTCGCCGGTGCCCGCGCGATGGGCTGGAAGGGGTTTAATCTGTCGATGCCGCACAAAGTCGCAATGATCGAGCACCTCGATGGCCTCGGCGAGAGCGCGAGGCTCATCAACGCCGTCAATTGTGTCGTCCGCCGCGGCAACAGGCTCATCGGCGAAAACACCGACGGCAAGGGTTTTCTGTCGTCGCTCGTGCCGGTCCGCGATCCGCGGGGGGCCCACGTGATGCTGCTGGGCGCCGGCGGCGCCGCCCGGGCGATCGCCGTCGAGCTCGTGCTTGCCGGTGCCAGCAGGCTGTCCATATTCAACCGCTCGGCAGACCGCGGTGAAGACCTGGCGAAGCTCGTGCGGGCGGCGAAACCGATCGATGTGAGTGCAAGTCCCTGGACCGGCGACGTGGCAATCCCAGCCGATGTCGACGTGCTCGTCAACTGCACGAGCATCGGCCTGGGTGACGCCACCGCCCGCGTACCAATCGCCGTGGAGACGTTGCGGCCCGGCCTGATCGTGGCCGACGTGATCCCAAACCCTCCGCAGACACGGTTTCTGACCGAGGCCAGAGCGGCCGGCTGCAAGACGCTCGACGGCCTCGGGATGCTCGTGGGGCAGGGGGTGCTCGGCGTCGGCTACTGGAGCGGCATCGACGTCACGTCGCCTGCCACGGCCGACATGGCAGCTACGATGAGAAAAGCACTGGAGGAGGTATTTTCATGAATGCTCGAAACTCTCACAGGCGATGCGTGATAATTCAACGAGTTGTCGTTATGGCAACGCTATTGCCTGGGATCACCAGCGCAGCCGACTTGCAGCCGCAGGAGCGGACGATTCACTTCCAGCCCTCCTGGATTTTCGCCAACGGCGACGTCGAGGTCGCCGTGACCAAACTGGGCGGCCACATGGCCCCGGTCACCTTCGATCGAAAGAGCAAGGCTCCGATCCAGCCCTACCACATCTCTCCCTGGCAGGATGAGGGCCTGAAAGATCTACCCGCTGCCGTGCTCTCGCCCCTGCGGGGCGACTTTTTCTGCATGCCGTTCGGGGGCAACGCGGCGGCCCGCGGCAGCGAACAGCACGTGCCGCACGGCGAGGCTGCCACGGCAGCATGGGAATTCGCCGGCCGAACCCGCGAGGCCGACGGAACCGAAACGCTCACGCTCGCGCTCGACACGAAGGTGCGGCCGGGACGGATCACGAAGGAACTCACCCTCGTGCCGGGCCAGCCGGTCGTCTACAGCCGGCACGTCATCGATGGGTTTGCGGGCCCGACGCCACTCGGCCACCACGCCACACTGGCTATGCCCGAGGAAGAGGGCTCGATCGTGGTCTCGGTGAGCCCCTTCAAGCTTGGCATGACATGCCCCGGCGTCTTCAGCGACCCGGCCAACCGGGAATATCAGTCGCTGGCCAGCGGTGAGACCTTCACCGACCTCGCACGGGTGCCGAGCCGCTGGAAGCAGCCCACAGAAACCGACTGCTCGAGGTTTCCGGTGCGGCGCGGCTATGCCGACCTGCTCGCGGTGTTTGCCGATGAAAAGGCGCTCGCTGGCAGTCCCGCCTGGACAGCCGCCGTGAACACGAAGGACCACTGGGTCTGGTTTTCGCTCCACGATCCCTCCGTGCTGCCCGCGACCGTGTTCTGGATCGAGAACCGCGGTCGTCACGGAGTGCCCTGGAACGGCCGCAACAATTGTCTCGGACTCGAGGACGTCTGTGCCTATTTCGCGGAAGGGCTCGTTCCTTCGACGACGCCCAACCCGCTTTCGAAGCAGGGGATCCGCACGGCGATCGAACTCGATGTCAGGCGTCCCACCGAGATCCGCTACGCTGAAGGGGCGGCCCGCGTGCCGGCAGACTTCGACCGCGTGAAAACGATCGATTTTTCGAGACCTGAGCAGATCACGCTCGTCGCGGACTCGGGGGTGACCGCGACCGTGCCGGTGCGGCATGAGTTCGTGCTCAACACGCCACGCAAGGACTGACAACAAGGGCTCCCAAATGATTTCGCCGATGTGGCCTAAGGTCTGCGTCACGCTGGCCGGATGCGGACTGCTCGTCGGCTGCGGTTTATCCACCGGCACGCCGCAGCAAGCCTCAAGGTCGCGGGGCACGATCTGCGTCTCGCTGCTCGCGCTCGACAACCCGTTCTTCAAGGTGATCGGCGACGCGATCGCCGCCGAGGCCGCCAAGCAGGGCTTTCAGGCCACAGTTGTCAGCGCTGACAAGGACGTGGCCCGGCAGGGAAACCAGATCAAGGACTTCATCGTCAAAAAGGCGGCGGCCATCGTGCTCTCCCCGTGCGACTCGAAGTCGATCGTACCGGTGATCCGCGAGGCCAACGCGGCGGGCATCCCGGTCTTCACCGTGGACATCCCCTGTAACGAGCCGGGCGTCGTGATCGCCACGCAGGTGGCCACCGACAATGAGGGGGGCGGTCGCGAAGCCGGGCAGGCGATGATCGAGGCACTGGGTGCATCGGGGGGCGAAGCAGGCGGCAAGATTGCCGTGCTCCACTTCAAGCAGGCCGAGTCATGCCAACTCCGAGTAAAGGGGTTTCGCGCGGTGATCGACGCCCACAATGAATCCGCACCCGCGAAGATCGACATCGTCACGGAACTCGAGAGCAACGCCGCCAAGGATGTCGGCCTCAAGGCGATGGAGGATGCCCTCCAGGCCTTCCCAGACCTCCGCGGCGTGTTTGCCATCAACGACCCGGCGGCGCTCGGCGCCCGGGCGGCCCTCGAGAAGGCTGGCAAGACGGAGCAGGTGACCATCATCGGCTTCGATGGCCA
>CAYSPN010000357.1:0-1681 GCA_964432895.1 uncultured Candidatus Kuenenia sp. | reverse complement strand
GACGGTGGTGGCCACCTGGGAGAGTAACGATCGATCGAGATCGATCCGCTGGTCCTCGCCGACGGTCGCGGAGAACCGCCCCTTGTTGGTGGCACCGAGGATGGTGCCACCCTGGGTGAGGATGCCAGCCGTGTTCCGCGCGGTGAGGGGCATGTAACTGACAGGATCGACGAGCCCCTCGTAGCCGCGAAGGAAGCCGATGCAGTCGTAGCCAAGCCGTTCGGAGCTTTTGACGGCCGCCCGAATCACGGCATTCAGTCCGGGGCAATCGCCGCCGCTGGTCAGGATGCCGATGGTGGGTTTGTGGGGGGGCATAACGAGAATGTGTTGCGTTCGCATTATGGCAGGCATGGCCTCCGTTGCAATCGACACACACTCCAGGATGCAACCGGCGGCGTTGCCCGGAATCGCCAAAATGATGATGATGCTCGTCGGTTTGCAACGCGCTGGGCAGGGCTCTCTCACGATTGCAATGCTCCCCGGAAAGCTGGCCGCGTGGCCATTGAACCGCCCGCCGCCCCGACGTCGAGCCGAGGGAGCCTGCCCACATGAAAGTCGACACACTTCCTCGGTCTTGCGACGCCAAACAAGGGGACTCCGTGGCACGTCAGACAGAACGCGTCACGATGTTCGGCTGGGCCGCAGCCCTCCTGACTCTCGTCGCCCTCGCCTGGTGCACCGGCACTGGCCGTTGGTCAGCCGCCGATTGGAACACCCCCACCCAATACCTTGACGGTTTCTATTGCGACACAATGACGACCCTCGCCGGCATGAGGGCCACCGCTGACGGCCACGCCTGGCCGCTCTCCTGGAAAACCGTTCCCGAACTCGGCGCGCCCTTCGACGGCAACTGGACCGACTGGCCATCGATCGAAGAACTGCAGGGCTTCTTCTACGGGGTCCTCGGCAAAGCATTCGGCCTCTTCGCCGGGCTCAACCTGTCCCTGCTGATCGGCCACCTGCTCGCCGCCGCCACGATGTTCCTCGTGGCCCGCTCCCTCGACTGCTCAGCCCCTTGGGCATTCGTCGCCGCCCTCGCCTACGGCCTCGCCCCTTTCATCTTCGCCCAGTCGCCTCACCACATCACCGTCGCCTACGCCTGGCACATCCCGCTCTTCCTGCTGGTCTGGAAATGGGTCTCCACTGCCCCCGGCCTCGAGTTCGGCACATCCCGGTTCTATTGGGCCCTCGGCATCGGGATTCTCACGGGTCTCCAAAACGTCTACTACACCAACATCCTCTGCCAACTCACCCTCCTTGGTGCTGGCTTCCTCTCGTTGCGCACCGGAGACCGTCGGCCTCTCAAAGCCGCCCTTGCCGTCATCGGCGGCGCGGCTGCCGCCTTCGCCCTCATGAATCTCGACACCTGGACGTTCAAGGCCGTCCACGGCCCGAACAGTGGCGCCGTCGTCCGTGAATACAAGTGGCTTGAAATCTATGGGCTCAAACTCGTCGACCTGGTGGTGCCGCCGACGACCCACCATTCCCAACTCTTCGCCGATTTCGCCAAGGCGCATCGCGCGGCAGCCCCGCTTCAGGATGAAGGCTCCTACCTCGGAATCGCCGGCCTCGCTGCACTTGGCCTGCTCGTCGTCACAGCCATCTCGGCCGTTGTCCGGAACCGGGCGAATACGATCCCCATGGAAGCCTGGCAGGTGCTCTGGATCGTGCTCTGCTTCTC
>CAYSPN010000356.1:0-3460 GCA_964432895.1 uncultured Candidatus Kuenenia sp. | reverse complement strand
CGCGGTGACATGCATGGAACTGAAACTCCACCGACCGCACGCCGCCTGCGCCCAGACAGGCAGGCCCTTCGTCGCCGGCGAGCCGCTCGTCTCGGCGCTCGTCAGGTCGGAGGGCAGGCTTGATCGGTGTGACTATGCCGCCGAAACGTGGACCGGTCCGCCGGTCAACACGCTGGCGTGGTGGAGGTCGACCTTTCCCGCCGGCACCACCGCCGGCACAACGCTCGCGCCGGCCGACGTCTTGCTCGACGTGCTGGAGGAACTGGAGGGACGCGAGGCGGACGCAGCCCTCCGCTATCTCGTGGCGCTCGAACTCGTGCGGCGCCGTGCAGTGCGATTCGTCGATCGGCATGGCGACGGCCAGAGCGACAAACAGGCTGGCGACGCCGGCCCCGATCTCATCCTGGCCTGCCGCAAACGCGACCGAGAATACCGCGTGCGGGCTGTGTCGGCGCGGGAGGCGATGGCCTCGGGCGTCGAGGAGCGACTTACGGCGCTGCTCTGGAGCGGAGGCGCCGCATGACCGCAGCCGCGTCTCGGCACCACGTTCCCCCCAGCCTCGCCACCTCGCGGGCCATGGCGTTTGCGCTCGTGGTGGCGGCGCTCGCCTCCACCGGAGCCGCCTGCCCGCAAGCGATCCGCGGCTATCAGGTCGGCACGATGCCGCTCCCGCGGACGCTGCCTGCGCAGCCCACGCTCGACCAGATCATCGCGACCGTTCACGACAACACGCAGCGGGTGCGGAGCTACATGGCACCGCAGGCGGTGCTGATTGTGCCCGGCGTGCCGCGGCTGTCGGCGCAGGTGGCCTGCGAGCCGCCCCGTCGATTCCGCCTCCGCGCCCAGACCGCCGTCACCGGGAGCGAACTCGACATCGGCAGCAACGACGATCTCTTCTGGCTCTGGATTCGCCGCCATCAGCCGCCAATGATGCTCCATTGCCGCCACGATCAATACGACCAGTCGTCGGCCCGCCGCCTGCTCCCCATTCGCGCCGATTGGATGCCGGAACTGCTGGGGCTCGTGAACTTCCGTCCCGAAGATCGTCACGAAGGGCCGGTTCCCTTGCCCGATGGCCGGCTCGAAATCCGCAGCCGCATCGCGCAGGCAGGGAACGCGAACGGTGCCGACGGAGACCTGCTGAAGTCGACGATTCTCGACGGCACCACCGGGCTCGTGATCGAGCAGCACCTGTTCACGGCCACCGGCGAACGGCTGGCGAGCTGCCGCACCACGAAGCACAGGGTTGATCCCCAATCGGGAGCGGCGCTGCCGCGATTCGTGGAGGTGTCGTGGCCGGCGTCGGGGATCGAGTTCCAGTTGGAACTGGCTGCCATCTCCACCAACATGCCGTCAACCGATCCCGGCCAACTCTGGCAGATGCCCGCGTATGAGGGCTACACGCCGGTGGATCTCGCCGATCCATCGGTGGTGATCAGCCCAGTTCCACCTCGGTGACCGGGCCATCGGGCGGCCGTTCCGACCGCTTCTGCCCATCGGCATGATGCTTCATCTTCTGCCGCGCCCGCGCTAGGGCCGGTCCGATCGATCCCAGCGGCATGCCGGTGAGCCGACTGATCTCACCGTAGCTGTGGGCTTCCAGATGATGGAGCCTGACAAGCCGGGCCTCTGTTTCGTCCAAGCCGCTGAGCATCTGCTCCACCTGCTCGCGGTCCGCCAGCCGAGCCTGGCCGTTGTCGCCGTGGGCAGGCTCATGCCCGTCGGAGAACGGTCGTCGACCATGTGCTTTTTCAGCCAGTTTGGTCAGGCAGCGGACGGACACGCGGCGGGCGACGACGGCCAGGTAGGTCGCCAGGCTCGACCGGCCCGCAAAGCCCCGGAGCACCGCTGCGTCGTGGTGGAGGATTTCGAGCAGGATGTCAGCGAGCAGGTCATCGCGGTCGGCGGGCGTGAGCGACATCCGCCGCTGGGCAGCGGTGCGATCGACGACGAAGGCAAGCAGGCCACCAAACCGGGCAACGAACGCATCCCAGGCCGCCGGGAGCCCCTGTAGGCACTCCTGAAGGAGTTGCCGGTCCTCGGGCGAAAAGATCGCCTCCGCCGAGGAGGGGCTGCGGTCTGATTGCCGTACCGAGCCGGTTGCAAGCGGAGAATCCATCGTCGTCATAGCCATCGTCACGGCACGCCCTCGCGATCATCCACGGCCCGCGTGCCACAAGAAAAGCGGCAGAGATCGCAGCACCACGGCTGGAGTATTGCCCCGACACGTCTAATCATAGGCCCCTCTGGCCGCCGCCACCAAGGGCGGGATCGCCTGGACTCATGAAACCTTGCAAAATCGCCGATTTCTGAATCGTTGACAGGTGCGCTGGCTCCCCCTACGATTCCGCGCATCCGGCACAGTTTGACAAGCCTCCGGCAGCCGTTCAAAAACGTCCGCGGTTTCCATTCAAGCCCAGCTTCACAACCCAACTTCCCAACCCAGCGACTCACCATCCCATTTCAAGGAGCCTCCAGCCATGACGCACGTTGTCGCCGAACCCTGCTTCGCCTGCAAATACACCGACTGCGTGGTGGTCTGCCCGGTCGAATGCTTCTACGAGGGTGACAAGATGGTCTACATCCACCCCGATGAGTGCATCGACTGCGAGGCCTGCGTCCCCGAGTGCCCGGTCGAGGCGGTCTTCCACGAGGACAACCTGCCCGCCGACTGGAAGGACTTCAAGGAACTCAACGCCGAGATGTCACCGCAGTGCCCGGTGATCACCGAGAAGAAAGATCCGCTTTGCTGAATCCACGCCGAGCACGGCCATCCTGGCCGTCTCGGCTTGGCGACCGCAGGTCTCTGGTGCGAGGCCGCCTTCCGGGCGGCCGGCGTTTGGGCGCTGCTCCGAGCAAGGGCGGGGTGAGGCGATCCGTATTCCCTTGCTTGCGCTGCGGGCTTGGATGACGCGTGGTCGCACCGCGGCTGTTCCATACAAGCCCGAAGCGCGAGCGAGGGAATACGTATTGCGAACGGCTACCGCAGATCGACGAGCCAGTAGGCGGTGTCGACGAAGCTCTTCCAGCTCTCGTACTTCGGGTTGCCAAGCTTGACGGTGAGCAGAGGGCTCCGCTTCGGCTTCACCGGGTGCCGCACGAGGTTCATGCGTGCCTCCGGCGGAGTGCGGCCGCCCTTGCGGACGTTGCAGGCCACGCAGGCGCAGACGATGTTTTCCCAACTCGTGATGCCGCCGCGACTACGGGGAACAACGTGGTCGAGCGAGAGTTCGCTGGTGGGAAAGTGTTTTCCGCAATACTGGCACTGGTTGCCGTCCCGCGCAAAGACGTTGCGACGATTGAACCGCAGACCCTGCCTGGGCCCGCGGTCGCAGGAGACGAGCCGGATCACCCGCGGTGCCTGCAGGTCGTAGCCGACCGCCCGCACCCAGTCCTCGTCGGGGGCGCGAAAGGAGGAACGGAGGGCGGAAAGCTCTCGCCACGAATCGAGCGAGTGGGC
>CAYSPN010000355.1:0-2145 GCA_964432895.1 uncultured Candidatus Kuenenia sp. | reverse complement strand
GGGAGCGCGTCCAGCGTGTGCACCTGCGACGAACCAGATGCCGCAGTGACGTCGTACACGATCGGGGTGATGCCGATCGCCGCGAGTTCTGCCGCGCGGGCCGGGCTGCGGGTGATGCCGAACACGCGGTCCCCGGCGGCGAGCCAGCGGCGGGCCACTCGCGTGCCGAGATAGCCGCAGCCAACGACCAGTCGCGTGGCCCCCGATCGCGGCCTGGATGGGACCGTGGACGGGGTCGTGGATGAGGTGGCAAAGGTGTCGTGGTCGGTATTCTTGGTAGTCATGGGTGGGCTGTGTCCAGGAGGTCTGCCGTCGGGTCATGCATCGAGCGGGCCAGGCCGCAGGTCGGCGCCGCCGTGTGCCTGCGCATCCAGCCAGGAGGAGAGCACCACCTGTGCCGCAATGGCGTCGGTCCGCGCCTTCTTACGGCCGCGTGTCAGCCCCGAGCCGGCCAGCAGGCCCGTCGCCTCGCGGGAGCTGTAGCGCTCGTCGTGGAACACGACCGGGAGTCCCGTCTCCGCCGCGAGCCACGCGCCAAACCGTTCCACCTCGACTGACATCCTGCTGTCGGTGCCATCAGCATGGATCGGCAGGCCAACCACGAAGCCGACGATGGCCTCTTCGGCGACGAGTTTCCGGAAGAAGGCTCCGTCGGCGGTCTTGTCGCCTGTGGTCTGTCGCACGCAGAGCGGGCTCGACAGGATGCGGTGGGTGTCGCAGATCGCCACGCCGATCCGCCTGCGGCCGTAGTCAACGCCGGCGACTCTGCCCGCGGGGATGGCAGCGGCGGTCGTGGCGTGCGGAAGAGAATCGTCTGGCATGGAAGGCCGCGTGGGGATCACTTGGCTGCGGCCGCGGGGAGAGCGGGAGCAGGAAACCTGCCGGTGTTCAGGAATGCCACGGTGGCCTGCTGCACCGTCGGGCTCTTCATCATCGCCGCATGGTGCACCGGCAGGAGCAGGAAATCATCGGAACCGGGTAGACGCGTCTCCTCGACGCGGACCACCGCGTCATCGTCGCCCGCCAGGAAGCTGCTGTAGCCGCGTTCGTCTCCCTTGCCGCCGGCCACGATTCCGAAAGGGCACCGGGGCACGGCCAGATTCGGCGAGATCCTGTTCCAGTCGAGGACAAGCTCGCGGGCCGCGCCATTGGAGAGGGCGGCCAGCACGCTGATCTTGGCGACCATGCGGGCAAGTTCGGATCCCTGGTTGGGGGGGCCGAGCATCACCATCCGCCGGATGCGGGCGAGGTCGTCCTCGTCGGCGAGTCCCATCCACCGCCGCACGACGAGGTTTCCCATGCTGTGGCCGACGAAGCTGATGCTGTCGGCGGCAGGAAGATGCTCGATCACGGCGGCAAGGGAACGGCCGTGGTCGTCGATGCCGGCGCTCGTGCTGGCGTAGCCGAAGGAGAGCACCGTGGCGTCGATGTTGTTCCGCAGGTATTCCACGAGCGGACGCATCGAACGGCGACCTTCGCCGAGACCGTGCAGCACGATCACCGTTCGGCCGGTCACCGCGGGAACCCTTCCGGCCTGCTCGAGCGTTGTCAGCGACTCCAGGCAGGCCTGCCGTGAACCCTCCTCCACGACCTCATCCCGCGGATCGAGGATGCGAAAGCGATCGGCACCGGGCCGTCGCTGGAGCCTCCAGTCGTGTCGGATGATGTCGTCGGACCATTGCAGGGAATCGCTTGAACGTCGCAGGATCTTCATCCAGTCGGCGTCGCTCGTCGCCGCCGCCTCTGGCATCGCCTTCGCGGAATCGACCGGCATCTCCTCAGCCGAGGCGGCTGCAAGGAAGAGCAGGCTGCCTGAGAGCCAGCCTGCAAACAGCAGTCGGGGGCGTGTAACGATGCTCACAGAAACTCCGTCCAGCCGCGTTTTTCGAGTTCGGCCACCACTTTCCGCACCGCCTCCTCATGGGCCCGGTGGGCGACGAGCGTGGCATCGGGCGTGTGCACCACAAGCATATCCGTCAGGCCCATCGTGACGACCAGATGGTCGTCGCCGGCATGCACGATCGTCCGCGACGACTCGATTCCCAAGTGCTTGCCCACGACCGTGTTACCGTCGGCATCGCCGCCCCGCTGGCGGGCCACGGCCGACCAGCCTCCCAGATCGTCCCACGTGAATGGCGCCTCGAT
>CAYSPN010000354.1:0-1943 GCA_964432895.1 uncultured Candidatus Kuenenia sp. | reverse complement strand
TTCACGAGGAAGGACTCGGCCACTTTCTTCGGCGTCTTGCCGAGTCGGATGGTACGTCGGTCCCCATGTCCGTCGATAAAGAGGATCCGTCGATGACCGTTGGGATCGTTGCAGAGACTAGCCATGATGGCCTCCATGATTGTCGTGGATGAAGTGGTTATCCGCGGGATCCGGCGAGTCCGAAACTGCCGGCGTGCTGGTCACGCGATTGCGTTCGCAGTACGCCCTCAGGTCGTTCGGGTCGTACCTTTTTGCCGTCTTGCCAACTCGGACGAACGGTACCTCCCCTCTGGCCGCGAGACCCCACAGCGTTCTCGGGCTGACGCCAAGGACTCGGGCGGCCTGCCGCTCGTTGAGCAGTGTTACGACGCCGGGCATGATGGAATCAAACTGCCTGGCGGGCTCGCCGTTGGAAACCTGTCGTTGATTGTGTTTCATCGCGCACCTCCTTCCGTGCCGAAGCCATCACCCAACAAACCAAACAAACCTTTCCGCGTGTCCAGCCAGCGGCCGCAACCGGCAGCGACAAGGGCGTCGCACGCCGCCCGTAGCTCAGCCGAACTGGCGGAGCCGAAACTTCCGCACGACCGTAGTTGTCGCACGGGGACCTCCTTGATGCCGCGGCGACTCATATAGTCGAGGATCGCCGCGGGTAAACCTTCGGGGATGGCGGTCCCGGTACCGGCGGGCGCATCGCTCACCGGCATGCCCGAGGGCCGCGCGGCGATCGCGGGAGGCGCTGAGCCCACCAGTTCGGGTCGCCACAGGAGCGCCCTACTGAGGCTGAATAGAGCGACTTTGCAAGCCTCGACGGCATCCGCTTCCGTCACTTCCGTCGGCGATAGGACTACCGCGGGGCTTTCAGCCGCCCATCGGCTGCAGGCTCGCAGCACCGCCAGGCGGGTGGCGTTGGCAACCGTCTTCGTGATGAGCCCGCCATAGCGTAGCGACGCCCGTGCGCGATCGAAGACGGCGGTGATGTGGTTGTGGCAATCCTCGAACACCTTGCTGCAAGCTTCAGAGATCGGCAGGACAGTCGCCGCGCCCGTCGCCTGAGCGCTGCCATCGTCACGATGCTGAAGCAGTCGGTCGATGACGCCGTTGTAGGCGGCTGCCAGCGTCGCGTTCGTATTGCAGTGCGAATACTTTGGCCAGCCGTCGTTCCTGTCACCGAAAATCATCAGGCGATCAAGAAGCCCGTCGTCCCCGTGCGTATTTCGCAGTTGTGGGAAAATTTCCGGCTGCGTGCCCGCGATGAGCGTCACGAAGCATCGCGGGATCGTGATGATCGGCGGCTTTCCGCTGCGCCGCGATACGGTGGTGCTCTCGGCGTTCCATAGCTCCAGCCAGATTGCCCGGTCGCACCCCTTGCCAGCCCCCTTGAACAAGCTCACCGCTTCATCGACTGCGACGACGATGCCACGCGGGTTGTGGATCAAAGCTTCCCGTACGCCCGGAATCGTGGCGTCGGTCAGGTGGAGGTGGCGAACGGGAGCCCGCACGGCCTCGCCTACGGTGTCGCCGTCGTCGTCATCAGCGAAGTCGTCCCCGTATTCACACGTCTCGCCGAGACCCATAGCGTCTGCGAGACCTCCGCCAGTCATGTCGACGGCCTGGTGCTGCCGGCAGCCGAGGATGGGCTGCAGGGCGGCTTGCACACGTGCCGCCTGTTCACGGCGGATCGCCTCCAGCGTATTGCTCAAGGCGGGCGACTTGCCGGAGCCCGGTGGCCCAACCATCAGCAGATACAGACTGGCCGGTACGAATCGCTTGGTTCCCAGTCGGCCTGCGATGGAGTTGCCGACGCCAACGCTCAGGGCTGCAAGCATTCCTGCCGCAGCGAAATCCCCACGGACAGCCGTATGGCATATGAGGTCCTGTCGGTACTGCTCGATCACACCCGGAAAGTAGGTCGTCGGGAATTCAATCGGGAGCTCGAGGTG
>CAYSPN010000353.1:0-4836 GCA_964432895.1 uncultured Candidatus Kuenenia sp. | reverse complement strand
CTTCTACTACACACCCGCGGCCGGAGGCGAAAGCCAGGCGGGCACAACGCCCGAGGGGGGCTTGAGGAGCTACGGCTCGATGACCTACGCGGGGCTCAAGAGCATGATCTTCGCCGGACTCACCAGGGACGATCCCCGCGTAAAAGCGGCGGTGTCCTGGCTGGCAAAGCACTACACGTTCGCCGAGAACCCGGGCCTGGGCGACGCCGGCCTCTACTATTACTTTCAGACGGCGGCCAAGGCCCTCGAAACCCTCGGCGAGGAGACGTTCACCGATGCAGCCGGCGTCAATCACGCCTGGCGGAGCGAACTGGCCGACGCGATCATCGCGAGGCAGCAGCCCGACGGTTCGTGGGTGAACACGAACCCGCGGTGGATGGAGGGAGACCCAAACCTCGTCACCAGCTACACGCTGCTCGCCCTGGCCTCCTGCCTGCCCAAGCCGCCGGCAGCACGATAGCGGCGACGAACAAGCAATCGCGCCGGATGAACACGCTGTCCCATGCAAGCCTGACGCGCAAGCGAGGGAATCCGCGACCCGTTCTCGTAAGCCCCACACATTCCCTTGCTTGCGCTGCGGGCTTGGATGATCCCCAGCGCCCATCCCATGCAAGCCCGACGCGCAAGCGAGGGAATCCGCGATCCATCCCGCACAACGACAACCCCACAACGGCAGCTTCTCCCGCCTACCTGCGGCTGGCGGCGATCCGGCGGAGGTCGGCTTCGGCCTGCGGGTAATCCGCAATGATGCGGCGGAAATCCTCGGCGTCGAGCACGAGCAGATCGCAGGGAGCAACCGCGCGGACCGTGGCGCTACGGGGCTGACCCAACAACAGCGCCATCTCCCCGAAGCATTCCCCCGACTTGACGAGCCCCAGTCGCTCGCCAGCCACGTCCACTGCCTCCAGCTGACCCCGACAGACGATGTAGAGATCACACGTGGAGTCACCGCGTTCGACGATGGTCGCCCCCGCCTCCACCGCGAGCGGCCGGAACGCCAGCACGAGCGTGTTGAGGAGCACCGCGGGCGCGTCGGCGAAGAACTCGCTGCGGGAGAGCACCTCACGGCTCAAGCACTCGTGCCATTGGCGGCCGTCCCGCTCCAAGAGCGCGTTGGCGGCCCGCGGCCCCCACGTGCCCGAGTCGTAGTTTGGAAACTCGGTGGCTGGCGTCGCGGCCCAGGCATCGAGCACCGGCTGCATGATCCGCCAGGATGCCTCCACGAAATCGGTCCGCGAGAACAGCGTCGGATCGCCGTTGAGCGCGCTATACAGCAGCACTTCGTAGCCCGTGCCCCGAGATGCCTCGAATGTTTCGGCGTAGTCGAACCGCATCCCGGCACGCTGCAACTGAAACGCCGGCCCGGGCCGCTTGGCCTGCATGCGAATCTCGACCCCCTGATACGGCTGGATGTGAAAGATCAGCAGGTTCGCCGCGCCCTTTCCCTTGAACTGCACGACGATCTCGGTGCCCCGCTTCCAGAGCGACTTTCCACTCCGCAGGTAGACCGGCATACCGGCCCAGCGGTCGTTGTCGAGATGGAGCTTGATGGCCGCGAAGGTCGGCGTGTTGGAGTGCGGATCGACATTTGGCTCCTCTCGGTAGCCGACCGCCGGCGTGCCGTCGGCCTTCACGCCCCGGCCATACTGGCCGCGGACGCAGTCGCGGGCGACATCGTCGGGACCGGGCAGCCGCACCGCCTCGAGCAGCCTCGCTTTCGCATCGCGGACGATGCCGGGGTCGAGCGATTCCGGCTGCTCCATGCAGACATACGCCATGATCTGCAGCAGGTGGTTTTGCAGCATGTCGCGGACTACGCCGGTCTTGTCGTAATACTGGCCGCGGGTCTCCACGCCGACGGTCTCGGTAGCGGTGATCTGGATGTGGTCGATGTGGGCGGCATTCCAGAGCGGGGCGAACATGGCGTTGGCCATCCGGAACGCGAGGAGGTTCTGCACCGTCTCCTTGCCGAGGTAGTGATCGATGCGATAGATCTCGTCCTCGCGCCAGAGGGAGAGCAGCGAATGGTTCAACGCATGGGCGGAGGCCAGATCCTTGCCGAACGGCTTCTCGACGATGATCCGCTTCCGTCCCGGTAGCCGAGTGAAGCCGGCGGCGGCGAGCTGCTGATTGACCACCGCGAAAAAATCGGGCGAGATCGCCAGGTAGAGGAGCGTGTTGTCGGCCGCGGCGGTGCCGGCGCCCACCGTCGCCACCATTTCCCGCAGCCGCGCATACGCTTCGGGATCGCTGAATTCACCTGCCGTGAAATGCAGCCGCGACTCCAGCCACTGCCACCGTTGCTCATCAAAAGACCGCCGGGTGTGGAAGCGGGCGATCTCCTCACGCTGCTGGGCGCGGAAGCTCTCGGTGGTCATGTCCCCGCGGGCCATGCCGACGACGGCGAAGTCGTCGGCCAAGAGTCCGTCACACGCCAGGTTGTAGAGCGCCGGCATCAGCAGCCGCTTCGTCAGGTCACCCGACGCCCCCAGGATGACGAGCACGCCTGGTGCCGCGGCGTGCGCCGCCTGTCCGCTCATGCCGTCGACCGCTGCGGGATGGGATGACACACCATGGGCTCCAGGAAGAAACATTCGTCGCACGACTGCCCCCGCAGCATGATCGATCCACGTCGGAACGTTCAATCTTTCAGATCGAACAGCCGCTTGAGGGCGTCGAGCAGGCCGTGCGGCGGGCCCGCGCGGCTCTCGCTCCGCAGCGAGGCCAGTGGCGGATGGAGCAGCTTCGCCGCATAGCGGTCGAAGGCCTGCCGGATCTCGGCCCGTGAGGCATCGTCGAGCCCCGGCAGACGCCTGAACAGTCGGTCGAGCTCCGCCTCGCCCGTCTCGCTCCAGCCCGCACGCAGCCGCTCGATCACGGGCGCCGTCGAGCGGTGGTGCAGATCACCCATGAACCGCTGCGTTTCCTCGTCGACGATCGTGACCGCCGCCGGCAGTTCGCGCTGCCGGCTTTTCCGATTGGCATCGCAGGCCGCGGCGAGATCGTCGACCGAGTAGAGCCACACGCCCGGCCGCTCGCCGATCCGCGGATCGAAGTCGCGTGGCACCGCGAGGTCGAGCACAACCAGCGGCCGCCCGCCGCGCCGCGACTCCACGTCTGCAAAGAGTTCCGACGACACGACCGGCTCCATCGCCCCCGTCGTGCTCACCACCAGGTCGGCCGCGGCAAGTTCCACCGCAAGATTCTCGAACCGGCCGGCCCGGACGCCGAGCCGTGCTGCCAGATCGCCAGCCCGGCCGGCGGTGCGGTTGACGATGAGCACGTCACGGGCCCCGGCCGCCCGCAGGTAGCGGAGCGTCTCGGCCGCCATCTTGCCGGCGCCGATGAGCAGCACCCGCTTGTCGTCGAACCGTTCGAAGACACCGCTGGCGAAATCGGCGACGGCCACGCTCGGGATCGACAGCCGCTCGCGGCCGATGGCGGTCTCCGTGGCGACGCGTTTCGCCGTCCGCAGGGCGGCCTGAAACATCTCCCCCGTGAGCGGGCCGGAGGTGCGGCTCTCCTGCGCGAGGCTCCAGGCCTGCTTCACCTGCGCCACGATCTGCGGCTCGCCGAGCACCATGCTGTCGAGGCCGGCCGCCACGCTGAACAGGTGGCGGACCACCGCCTCGTCACGGTCGCCCGCGAGCACGGGAGTGAGCAGCCTGGCATCAATGCCACGGCATTCCGCCAGGAAAGAAACGAGTTGGTCGGGTGGTGGCGGCGGCCCATCGGCCTCCGCGCCGGCGGCGTAGAACTCCACTCGATTGCAGGTCGAGAGCAGCACTCCCTCACGCCCAGGAAATCGCTCACGAAATCGGCTCAGCGCCTCGGCCGCCTGCTCGGCCGAGAAGGCCAGCCGCTCGCGGAGCGCCAAGGGTACCGTGCGATGGGTACCACCCACGAAGGCCAGCGTCATGGAGCGGCCTCCTGCTCGACGGAAGGCTGGTCGACGGCATGCGAGACTGCAGACGGCACCGGCGGCGCGCCGTGTCGCGTCGTTCCAAAGAGGCCCCAGAGAATCGACGCCGTCAGCACGCCAAAGCTCACCAGCGACAGCCAGGCGGCGGTCCGCGGGCCGTCGGCACGACGGCTGGTCATCCGCGCCGCCACGGCCGCAGCCACAAGCCACGCCACCAGTGCGGCCATTCGCAGCACCACTGGGTCGGTCCAGGGCACGGTCTCCAGGAGTCCGCGTTGCCGATTGACGGCGTTGAGGACCATGCCTGAGAGGAATCCGGCCGCGGCTGTCCAGGCGGCGATGGTGAGGGTGCGATCGGTCGTGTGCGCGAGACGCTCGAGGCTCGGCAGGCGGAAGCTGCGCAGCGGCGGTTGCTTGCGGGCCAGCCTCCCCGCCTGGATCAGCCACAAGGCTCCTGCCAGCGCGCCGATGGCCACGGCCACGCTCGCCGCCAGATTGAAGATCCCGTGAATCGCTCCCCAGATCTGCGTGGCCGGACTCTGCGGAAAGGGAGCCCGGCTGGAGACCTGCGCGGCGCCGATAAGCCCCAGCACGACCGGCAGCATGAACAGCCCGACGGGGGTGCGTGGGTTGGCGATCGTGAGCCAGAGATAGCCGCCGGCCAACAGCCAGGCCGCCAGCAGATACCAATCGAAGGCGCTCGACAGGGGCACCGTGGGCTCGTGGGCCGCCCGCCAAACGAGAAACAACGTGTGGGCCACCAGTCCGGCCACGGCGAAGGCGATCATGGCGGCGCCCCGCACGCCGGAGCGGAACAGCAGACGCGAGGCCTCGCAGGCCAGCGCCACGGCGTAACTCGCCGCGAAGCAGACGACGGAAATGCCCGATACGAATTCGATCATGCTGATCCCTGC
>CAYSPN010000352.1:0-2422 GCA_964432895.1 uncultured Candidatus Kuenenia sp. | reverse complement strand
CCATCGCACCAGCCGCCGCTGGGCCGTGTCAGTGGCACCGTCACGCTCGACGGCGAGACGCTCGCCAACGCGACCGTGCGGTTCACGCCGGTAGGGCCGGGCCGCACCTCGGAGGGCACAACCGATGCCGAAGGCCGCTATGAACTCCGTTACCTGCGGGACATACCCGGCGCCAACATCGACCACCACACCGTGAGGATCACAACAGCCAGCGAGGTGAACGGCGGCCGGGAACAGCTCCCGCCGCGCTACCATTCCCGCTCGCAACTCGAGGCGCGGGTCGTCGCCGGAACGAACGGCCTCGACTTCGCTCTTCGGTCGGAGGGGCCCTGACGCGGCCCAGCCCCGCGCACGACTCCATCCATCGAGGGGGCGGCTGGTCAAAATCTGCGCCGAGGCGCCATTTCGTGCACACTCTTCCCGATTCGTGCGCGACCCTGCGGATTCATCGGTTTTTTCGTGGACATCATGGACTGTTGGTTTATAGTACGCCTCTCCGATCGGCCCCCTGCGACGGCGGACCACGGACGCCGACGATTCGACACCGACACGGGTCTCACGTTCATGGATGAATCGACCGGGCCCACCTTCGAGCATGACCGCGAGTCACGCCCTCTGGCGACCGCGTCACCCCAATGCGGTGTCTCGACCCGTGCGGACGTCGAAGCGATCGACGTGTCCGTGATCATGCCCACCATCTTCTGGACAGGCACGTTTGAGCGTTGTGCTCGCCGCGTCCTGTCGCTGCTCGACGAGACCGGCGCGAACGCGGAGGTCGTCTGCGTATTTGACGGGGCTCCCCCTCCTGCCCCCGCGTGGCTCGACCGCCCGGGCGTCAGAATCGTGAACACAGGCACCCGCTCGGGGCCGGCAATCGCCCGCAACCTGGCTGCGGAGTCGGCTCGCGGTGAGATCCTGCTCTTTGTCGACGCCGACGTGGAACTCGCTGCCGACGCTATCGACCGCGTCCACGAGGCGTTCACGGCCGATCCGGATCTGGTTGGCCTGTTCGGCGCCTATGACGATGAACCGGCAGCCGATGGTCTGGTGAGCACGTTCCGCAACCTGCTGCATCATCACACCCACGTCTCGCACCCCGGCAGAGCCGGCACGTTCTGGTCGGGCTGCGGAGCCATGCGAACCATGGAATTCCACGATATCGGCGGATTTGACGAGAAGTTCGCCTATCCGAGCGTGGAAGACATCGAACTGGGCATGCGGGTCGCCGCCAATGGCGGCAGGATCCTGCTCGCGCCTGACGTGCAGTGCAAGCACCTCAAGCGTTGGACACTCGCCTCAATGGTGCTCACCGACATTGTGCACCGGGCCACGCCCTGGACTCGGCTCATCATGAACAGCCACCATCTGCCTGCCACGCTGAACCTCGACTGGCGGGGGCGACTCAGCGGTGTCTGCTCGGTGCTCTTGGCGGCCTGCCTGGCCGTCGCGGTGTTCGTGCCAGTGGCCCTGTGGGCGGCGCTGGCCTGCGGGCTGGTCGTGGTCGGGATCAACAACGACTTCTACCGTTTGTGCCTGAGGAAGCGAGGCATTGGCTTCGCTACGTCTTCGGTCGCCCTGCACTGGCTCTACTTCGTGTACTCCTCGCTGACCTTTGGCGTGGTGACGCTCCACGAACTCTGGCAGTGGTCCCGCCGACCGACCGCGTCCGGCTCCCGCGTGTTGCAGCCGACCGCGTCCATCATCCTGGCGGCGAAGGCCTCAGAACTTCCCCCCTTCGGCCAATAGCCTACAGCCCCGTCTCTCGCAGGTGCTGCACGAGGATTCGCTCCAGTTCGGCGATCGTATCGGGGTGATGGTGCACCTTCGTGTGCGTGGCCGGCACCAGCACCTCGCTCATCACGCCAGGCAGTCGGGCGCTCGACACCGGCACGATGCAGTCGCCTCCATCGCCGACGGGAGACTGATGGGCATCCCCGATGACGCTGTGGGTCGTCACCCAGCAGGGAACCCGCAACTCGCGAAGCGTCTGCAGGATCATGGAGTCGGGCTCGAGCACATCGACCGTCGTCGGCAGACTGCGTTCGTAGTCTCGCCGGAAGGATCCAGGATTGGCACGGACGATCTCGTCGTGGATCGCCTTCATCTCGGGAGGCTGCTGCACCGTGAGCGACGCGGCCCGGCCGATGCCGAGAGAGGCCAGCATCGAGCCACTGTGCGGGGTGGCGATGAACACCACCCGCTTCACGAACGGCAGCGGGTGGAAGAAGTAGGCCGGCTTCACCTGGCGGCGTAGCTCTGGCCGCATCCGGATCTCCTCGAACGGGCGGCACGCTATGGAATCCCAGATCGCCGTGCCGGGCTCCACGACCTGAAGCTTCGCATGGAGGCCGCCCATGCTGTGGCCGACGAGCACCAGCGACTTGAGTGCGGGGTCGGTGCCCTGCGGATCGAGCCGCCGCAC
>CAYSPN010000351.1:0-4198 GCA_964432895.1 uncultured Candidatus Kuenenia sp. | reverse complement strand
TTTGGTCGCGGCTGCAGGAGCGGGCTGTTCTGGTGCCGCCGCCGGGGCCTCTTCGGCGGCCTGTGCCTCTCCGGTAGCCGGGGCTGCGGGGGCCGCTGGCTTCAGGTCTGCCAATGCCTGCCGCAGCGTTGTTTCCAAGGGCGTTGCATCCAGATCCATCGCAGCCCGCCGAAGGCTCTGAGCGAGAGTAACCGCGGCCGGTAAGGCCTCGCCCCCCAGCACGGCAAGACCGCGTTTCGAATCATCGGTCAAAACAGCCTCTGCGAGCACCCACAGACGCCAGGCGGCCCGCCGACAAGACTCCCGCGGAATCAACTGTTCGGCAACCGGCTGGCCGGTCGGATCGCCGGCCATCCCCGGCGGCATCATCCCCGGCGGCATCATCCCCGGCGGCATCATCCCCGGCGGCATCATCCCCGGCGGCATCATCCCCGGTGGTGGCTGTCCAGAAGAACCGCCGTATTGACGATCCAGCAGGAGTTTGTCAGCAGCTGCCACGTCGCGTTCCAGGGCCGAGACGGCGAGCCCGCCAATGGACTTGATGACGGATGCCTTGTCGATCTTCGATTCCGGACCGGCGGCAGCCGCCAACGCGGCCGCAGCCCGCACTCGCACATTGATCGAGCGGTTGCCCTCATCCAGAATCCGCACCACTTCCACCGCGGTGGTCGGCGACAGAGGGCCGAGCAGTGGGAGCATCGACAGACACCGCGAGGCCATCCAGTCGTTTTCAACGGCCACCGTCGGAGGCGTCGGTTCCTTCGCGGGCTCTTTCAGGACCGCCATAATCGCGGGAACGGCCAGCGCAGCCATTCGTTGCTGCTCCTCAGCCACGCCCTTCGTCGCCTCGACGTGCCTGGCGAGGCCCACGCAGGCTGCGATCCGCACCGCCTTGGGCAGCTCGGCATTCGCGACCGCTCCCGCGAGCACCGCTGCAGCAGGCTGCCACGGCTTTCGGTCCATCGATTGCAATTCACCAATCAGCAGCATGGCATTGACCCGCACGACCGGATCGACATCGTCCTTGCCCGCGAGCGACCCCATGAAGGCCATGGCGGCCTTGCTGGCGTCGTCTGCGGCTTTCTCATTGGAGATATCGGTGAGCAGGTATTCCCGCATCCGCTTACGGATTTTCTCAATCGTGGTGCGGTTGGCCTCGAGCGCCAATTGCGGCAGCGCGATCTCCTCGAGAAAACCTCGCGCAGCCGCATCGAACGCGCCGCCGGCCTTCATGGCGTCCCTGTAGGTCCTCGTTTCCGTTGCAGACTCCACCTTGGACCAGCCTGCGAAGCGGGCGTCATTCTCCTGGCCCAAGCCATTGGGCGCAGCGGTGAGGATGATTCCCGCAGCCAGGATCGCGGTGAGGCGAAGGCCGAGGAATGGACTGGCAGGCCCCGTTCGAGTGAAGTCAGAGAATCTCATCACGCAGGACATGAGCCTATCTTTTGGGTGCAAAAGGGTTACCAAACGGCGATTCGCCAGCCGCTGGCTGCTGGCCGGCACCGGCAGCGGCTCCCGCATCATCGGCCGGCAACGTGAATTGATACCGGTCAATATCATGCTGCGAATCAGCCGACGTGGCGATTTCAAAGGTGCCGTCCGGCCGCAGGAAGATCATTTCGAGTGGCTCGGGCGGCGGGGTGAGCTTGGCTGTCCTGGTCTCCGCGCGATCCTCGAGCCTGCCGCGGACGTCGAGGAGTACGCGGTCGGTGACGATGGCATCGCCCCGAGATCGGGGATCGCCTCGCTTGTTTTGAGACGGATCGACGTTGGCGATGCCTCCCGCCTCGATCAACAGCGACCGCAGGGCAAACGAACCACCGTTCGGTTTTTCGCCGAGGATCATCGTGGCCACGGTGCCCGGCCTCAGCCGCTTGAGTTCCTGCTTCTTCTGCGGTTGCACGAGCATGCGGGTGCCATCGGGCACGACAACCGGCGAGGTGGCATTGCTGTCGGGAGATTCCAGGGTGGGCTGTTTCGCGACCGCCGCATCGATGAGGTGACGACTCGGCATATTGAGATTCGGATTCCAGCACACCGTCTTGACCCTGTAACGATAGGTCCGCCCCGGCACGACCGAAAAATCAATGAACCGAAACAGGCGGTACTCCGGTCCCTGGAATCCCTGCCCATCGGCACCTGGCACCATTCCTGGCACCATTCCTGGCATCATGTCTGGCGTCATTCCCGGGCCGTCGGGCCCCATCGCCCCAAAGCCACCGGGGGGCAGCGTTCCAGTCGCTCCACCGAAGACGTTTGTGTTCGCGGCGGCTTTCTCGGCCTCGGCCTCGGCCTGAGCCTTCCGAGCGGCAGCATCCCTCTGGAGAAAGTCGATGAACCAGGGATGCAAGGCGTTGAACCCCCAGGAGCCATCCGCCAGCTGCGGCATTGGGATGCAGAACGGCAGGGGCGACTGCACCGGATCCCGGCGCTCCACTTCCGGGGGAAGCAGGAGTTGGGGCAGCAGCGGCTCGGGCTGGATCCCCGCCCAGTCGCCGGCATAGCGACGAGCTACGAGTTTCATATCGACGGGAGTCCATTTCTCGGCGGTTCCCGGCAGCACCTCAGTTTTTTCGAGGCGATAATTACTCCAACTCGCAGTGTCGAGCATCGCGTCACGGAGGCTCGCCGTGCTGAACCGGCGATCGTATTCCTCCTGCTGTTTCACAATCGGAATCAGACCGGTGACGAGCACATACGGTACGATCTTGCCCTGACTGGCATTTGGGTCGGACTGGGGAGGCATCATCCCCATGTCGGGCGGCTGCATGGGCTGCATGGGCTGCACCGGGCCACCGCGGCCGCCGCCTCGCGGCGGCTTGGCGGGCTTCGCCGCGTTGTTGGCATCGAGATTGAGAGGACGGTCGGGAACCGGCCGATCGCCAACCGGCTTGGGCTTCAGTGCCACGACGGCCACGCCTGCGAAGGCCCGCAGGTCTTCGATGGGGAAAATATCCGGGCTGCTTCGCCGGGCAAGTTCACCGAACAGCGGCTTGTTGAACATCGACTGCGACGGGACGGGGGCGATTTTTGGAGAGAGCCATTGGGCCACGGTGTCGGCAAGCCCCTTCTCACTGGTCAACTCATCGTCAGGGGCGATCTTCACGGCCTCGATGTGTTCCTGCGTTGTCGCCGCATCGGCGACGATCGCCTGCGGCAACTGCTCCGGCTTCGGCCTCATGCTACGGAGAGCCCCGATTCCTCCCCAGGCCAGGCCGCAGGCCGCCAAGCCGACCATGGCGGCGACGACCTTCTCGCCATGCAGCAGCAGGAACGACAGCACGGCATCCTTGCTGAAGGCGATCCGGGGCGCTTTCATGACGCGATCCTCCGACGGGTGTGCCGATTGAAGAGAGCGGCCTTGGGAGCAGGAGCAGGCTTCTCACCCGCCTCAGCCGGGGCCGCCGCATCCCCCTGACCAGGCTCCAGTCCAACGGTGATCTCATTCGGTGGTGTGGCCAACCCAACGGTGCCACGGAGTTCAAGGGTCACGTCGTAGAACCTTCCGACACCGACTGGCCCACCGTCGCCCCGTTCCGGCATGGACGGCGCCCCGACCTGCCCAGACGCCGACGGATTCATCCGAACCTGACGAACATCGATTGGGATCGTTGCTGTCGACAGCGAGACGAGCAACGCATCGATCCGCCGCTGATCGATCACAACTCGCAACACGAATGGCATCAAGTGGACCATCTGGCAATCAACCGCCGCCGCCAACTGCGCGGCGTCCAGAGGTTTGCCCGTAAAATCAACATAGACCCAGTTGCGGAGCATCTCGTCGGGGTCCGCCGTCGCCGCACCTTCCGGGGCACCGGGCCCCATCGCGAGCGATCCGGACTGGACGCCGTCGAACCGCGGATTGGGCGGCCGTACCACAGCGGCTCCGGGATCCCCGGGGGCTCCGGGGGCTCCGGGCGCCATCATGTCAGGCGGCGGCCCTCCATCAACTGCCTGAGTCGCGGACGCGCGGACGATGCGGCCGCCCGCCACGCCCCCCGGGTTGTCTTCCGCCGCCGGATACCCGACGGAGATCTCGTCGATGGCGGCAATAGCTGCATTGTGTGGACCAGTAGCCGGCTTGTTCATACGTGCCAGCACGTCACAGAGCGCCTCATAGACCCACAATTCCTGTTGCGCGAGCAAGACCTTGGCCGTGGACGGTTTCTTGTCCCAATTGAACGACGCGAAGATCCGC
>CAYSPN010000350.1:0-2448 GCA_964432895.1 uncultured Candidatus Kuenenia sp. | reverse complement strand
GCGCCAGGCGTGTAGTCGAAGACCTCCACGCTCACCCATCCGGAATAGCCGATCTCCGTGAGGGCCTTGAAGATCGGCACGAAATCAACGTCGCCAAAGCCCGGTCCCTGGAGGTTCACGTCGTTGGCATGGAAGTGCTCGAGGTGGCGGGCGCTCGAGTGGATGATCTCCGGAATGGAGAGCGGCTCGCTCGCCATCGCCTTCACGTCGAGGTGCAGCCGCACGTGGGGCGACCCGATCCGTTCGATCAGGCGGCATGTCTCCGCCGCCGTGGTGAGCACGTCGGTCTCCACCGGCGAGAGCGGCTCGAGTGCCACGACCGTGCCGGTCGATTCGAGCACGGGCACGAGCCGGGAAAACACCTCATGGAGATGGTGTGTGGCCTGCTCGTGCGAAACGCCGGGCAGCAGGCTCCGCTGTTTTGGCGATCCGAACACGAGTACACGGCCGCCGAGATCGGCGCAGAGTCGTGCGATGTCGCCAAGATACGCGACCGTCCGATCTCGCACGGCGGGATCAGGGTGCGTGACATGAAAACCCTCGGTCTTCGCCAACAGCCAGTGCAGCCCCACGCAGTCGAGTCTGGCGGCATCGAGCGTCCGCCGGATCTCCACGCGGGCGGCGGCGGACACATCGGTGACGAGCGGGGCGAGCGTAAAGGGCGCGATCTCGAGGCCCGTGTAGCCGCACGAGGCCGCACACTCGCAGGCCTTGGCGAGCGGCCAATCACCGAACGTTTCGTTGCAGATCGCGTAGCGCATGGAGTTCATGGCTCAGGGCCTCGGAGCGGGAAATGGTGAGGAATCAGCGGAGCCGCCCTGCGCCGGCACGTGGGGCGACTCCGCGGTGGCCTTGGCCAGCTTGCTCGTGACCGCGAAGGAGAGCTGCTCCAGTTCAATCGCCAGATCGACCGCCACGATCTGCACCTGCGGCGGCAGCGAGAGCGTGACTGGGGCGAAGTTCACGATCCCCTCGATCCCGGCGGCAACGAGCCGTTCGGCCACCGCCTGCGCGTGCTGGGCAGGCACCACGATCAAGCCAAGTCGAATACCCGAGGATTTCACCACCTCAGGAAGGTCGTCGATGTGCCGAACGCGGATTCCCTGGATCGTCTGCCCCACCTTCGCGGGATCGGCATCAAATGCCGCGTGAATCGAAAAGTTCTGCCGGCCGAAGCCACGGTAGCCGAGCAGCGCCTGACCGAGGTTGCCCACGCCCACCATCACCACTGGCCACGGCTGGTTGGTGCCGAGGATGTCCCGCATCGCACGGATGAGTTCGTCGCAGCGGTAGCCGACGCCGGGATAGCCAAACTGCCCGAAGAAGCCCAGATCCTTGCGGACTTGGGCATCGCTGAAGCCCAGCAGCGTGCCCAACTGGCCGGATGAGATCGTCTGCTGGCCCGCTGCCTCCAGCCGCTGCAGTTCGCGCAGGTAGAGGCTCAGGCGGCTGACCACCACCTTGGGCACGGAAGCGTCGGACGGGATTTCGCCCGGGTGCAGATTCGGCGGTCGCTGGTCTGGCATAGGAATCCCCTGGGCCGGAACGGGCATGAATCTACCGGGATACCCCGCAAATACCAATCAAGACGTGACGTTCATGCCGACCGCAACGACTGTAACGCGCCTGGGGCTCTGGAAAAACAGCGCTGATTGCGGGGACTTGTCAACTTGCGGCGAGTTTGTGGCCGATCCTTGAGAAGGTGCGTCCGTGGGTTGCCACGACGCCCCCCAGTGGTTTGTTCCCTTTCTCTCCTTCCAGTTCCAGGAGCCGCCTCGACAGAGGCAGCAGACATGAAAAGTACGTGGCTTTGTTGTCTGCTGGCACTCGTCAGTATCGCGTCGTCGGGCCAACACGCCGACGCCGCCTACTGCGGGCTCGCCAGCTACAAACACGACGGCACGAAGATGACCACCGTCAGCTTCGCGCAAGCTCGTGAAGGGTGTTCGAGTTGTGAGACGTCCGCCAGCGAGCCGAGCTGTGCCAGCAAGCCTTCGTGCTGCGGCACACGGCTTGTGAAAGACGTCGTGTATGAGCAGAAGCAGTACACCTGCTACAAGACGATCTGTGAGAAGGTCGTCGAACAGAAGCAGATCGACTGCGTCCGCTACGAGACGGAGAAGTCGTTCAAAGAGGTCGAGTACACCGTGTGCAAGCCGGTGTGGGAGACCCGTTCACGGACCATCAACTACACCGTCTCCAAGCCGGTGTGGGAAACGGTCGTGAAGGAGATCCCCTACACGGTGATGAAGCCCGTGTACGAGACGAAGACCCGTGAGATCCGCAGCACGGTCTGCAAGCCGGTGTGGGAGACGATCACCAAGGAGATCCCCTATACGGTCTGCAAGCCCGTCTACGAGACCCGTGAGCAGACCTACACCGTCTGCAAGCCGGTCTATGAGACGATGACCAAGGAAATCCCCTACACCGTCTGCAAGCCGGTGTATG
>CAYSPN010000349.1:0-5594 GCA_964432895.1 uncultured Candidatus Kuenenia sp. | reverse complement strand
AACGCGGTCGTGGTCTGCTCCATCGAAAACTTCGACCCCTGCGGCGTGCACACCGGCGACTCGATCACGGTCGCGCCGGCGCTGACGCTCACCGACCGGCAGTATCAGCGGATGCGCGATGCCAGCTTCGCCGTGATCCGGGCGATCGGCGTCGAGACGGGCGGCTCGAACATCCAGTTCGCCGTGCATCCCCAGACCGGCCGCATGATCGTGATCGAGATGAATCCGCGGGTCAGCCGGTCGAGCGCGCTGGCAAGCAAGGCCACTGGCTTCCCGATCGCGAAGATCGCCGCCAAGCTGGCCGTTGGGTGGCGGCTTCACGAGCTGCCCAACGACATCACGCGGCGGACGAAGGCCTGCTTCGAGCCCTCGATCGACTACGTCGTCGTGAAGGTGCCGCGGTTCGCCTTCGAGAAATTTCCCGAGGCCGACAGCCGTCTGACCACTCAGATGAAGAGCGTCGGCGAGACGATGGCGATCGGCCGCACGTTCAAGGAGGCCTTCCAGAAGGCCCTCCGCGGCCTGGAGGTCGGCAGCTTCGGATTCGGCTGCGACGGCAAGGATCTTTGGGGCACCGCCGCGGAGCCGTCGCTCGACGACATCCGCGCCCGCGTGGCGACGGCCGATCCCGACCGGGTCTGGTATCTGCGGTATGCGTTCAAAGCGGGCATGTCGGTCGAGGAGGTCCATGAACTCACCGCCATCGACCGCTGGTTCCTCGACCAGTTGCAGCAGATCGTCGAGATCGAGAGCCTGATCCGCACGGTCGGCACGCTCACGTCGATCGACGATGGCCTGCTGCGGCACGCCAAGCAGGCGGGCTTCTCCGACCGGCAGCTGGCCGTGATGCTCGGCGCCTCCGAGATGGAGGTCCGTGACGACCGCAAACGTCGCGGGATCCTCGCCACCTACAAGTCGGTCGACACCTGCGCCGCCGAGTTCGAGGCCCAGACGCCCTATTACTACTCGACCTGGGAGGACGAGGACGAGATTCGTCCCAAGGAGCCGGGTAAGAAACGCGTGATGATCCTCGGCGGCGGCCCCAATCGCATCGGGCAGGGTATCGAGTTCGACTACTGCTGCTGCCACGCGAGCTTTGCGCTCCGCGAGATGGGGATCGAGAGCGTGATGGTCAACTCGAACCCCGAAACGGTGAGCACCGACTACGACACGAGCGACATGCTCTTCTTCGAGCCGCTCACCTGCGAGGACGTGCTCAACATCGCCGACCGCATCCAGCCCGACGGCGTGATCGTGCAGCTCGGCGGCCAGACGCCGCTGAACCTGGCCAGGGCGCTCTTTGCGGCCGGCCTACCGATCATCGGCACCAGCGTCGATACGATCGAGATGGCGGAGGACCGGGAGAAGTTTCGCGAGCTGCTCGACCGGCTGGGCCTCAAGCAGCCGGCCAGCGGCATCGCGCGAACACTCGAGCAGGCCCGCCGCGAGGTGGCAAGGATCGGCTTCCCGTCACTCGTGCGGCCCAGCTTCGTGCTCGGCGGGCGGGCGATGGAGATCTGCTACGACCACGTGCAGTTCGAGCGGTATGTCGCCGAGGCCTTTGCCGTGGCCCAGGGACAGCCGGTGTTGATCGACCGGTTTCTCGAGGATGCGATCGAGGTGGACGTCGACTGCATCTGCGACGGCCGCGATGTGATCGTCGCCGGCGTGATGGAGCATATCGAGGAGGCGGGCGTGCACTCCGGTGACTCAGCCTGCTGCATCCCACCGCACAGCCTGTCGGCCGAGGTGGTCGACGAGATCAAGCAGGCCGCCACGAAAATGGCGCGGGCCTTGGGCGTGGTTGGCCTCATGAACGTGCAATTTGCCGTCAAGAAGGAAGACGGCCGGCCGACGCTCTATGTGATCGAGGTCAATCCACGGGCCAGCCGCACCGTGCCTTTCGTCGCCAAAGCCACGGGCCTGCCGGTGGCGAAGGTGGCGGTGAAGGCGATGGCTGGCATGACGCTCGCGGAGCAGGGGGTCGTGACCGATCCCGTGCCGGCGCATGTGAGCGTGAAGGAGAGCGTGTTCCCGTTCGTGAAGTTCGCCGGCGTCGACATCGCGCTTGGGCCTGAGATGCGGAGCACCGGCGAGGTGATGGGCGTGAGCGACCGCTTCAGCATCGCGTTCGCGAAGAGCCAGATCGCGGCCGGCATCCTGCTGCCGCAGAAAGGGCGGATCTTTCTCAGCGTGGCGAGTCCTCAGGCCAAGGAGATGATGGTGGGGCTGGCCCGCCGGCTCGTGGCCATGGGCTTCGAGCTGATCGCCACCTCCGGCACGGCGAGGGCGCTCACCGAGGCTGGCATCGCGGTCGAGATCGTAAAGAAGCTGCAGGAGGGGCATCCGAACCTGATTGATTCACTGATCGACGGCCGCGTGCAGCTGATCTTCAATACACCGCGGGGCAAGGGGGCCAGGACCGACGAGGGCCGCATCCGCGCCGCGAGCGTGCAGTACGGCGTGCCCTGCATCACGACCCTGCCGGCGGCGGAGGCCTGCGTGCTGGCGATGGAGGCGCTCCGCACGGAGCAGCTCGGCGTGCAGGCGATCCAGGATCGCTTCCCGGAAGCGTCGGTCGCGGGCCGGCCGTAGCGTCAGGCCGCCCGGAGGGTTTCGTGCCAGTCATGGTGCGGCCGGATGATCCGTGTCGCTGGCTGTTCATCGAACAGCGTTGCCAGTGCCGCCTCCAGGCGTCTAGTGACCGCGGTGGTGCTCGCCCAGACCCACATGTCGGCACGGCAGGTGGCCGACAGAGCCTCGTAGGCCGCTGTATCCTCCGTGGCCATGCGGTAGCTCGCCCGGATCTGGTCACGCAGGGACGTCCACACGATGCGGCCCCAGGACGTGCGGAGCCGCAGCCGTTGCTCGTGCGGCCAGGCGGCCGGCTCCGGATGGGATTCGACCACGAAGCCCGAGCGGCCGCTGAAATAGTCGCCCATCGAGGAATGGTCGGGGGAGATGCCCGGCCGGCCTGCTGCCAGATAGTTCATCAGTGGCAGGCAATTTCCCTCGGCCTTGGTTGCCTGCAGGTAGAACGTCGTTGCCGTGCAGAGTTGGAGCATCTGTTCATCGGACAGGAAGTCGCAGATGAACACGAGTTTGCAGCGATGCTCGAGGCCGCGGCTCTTGTAGGCTTCGATGACCTTTCGCACAGACTTTTCCTTACGGGCGATCAGCTTGACGACGAGTGTCGCATCCTCCCGGTCCGCGAGGGCGCAGAGGTAGCTGGTCAGGAGATC
Source organism: uncultured Candidatus Kuenenia sp. (assembly GCA_964432895.1). Lineage (GTDB taxonomy): Bacteria > Planctomycetota > Planctomycetia > Pirellulales > UBA1268 > CAMCQY01. Next base: position 2,352 of record CAYSPN010000349.1, on the reverse strand, counting down.
GAGCCAGTTTTTGCGGCCGTCATCCGGATTGAAGATGCTCGTGTAGACGACACCCGTCAGTTCGAGTGAATCCACGCTGGCATAGGGAAGGTCAAACGACCGTTGCCTCGCCTGTCGCTGGTGCCGGGACTTCAGCGATTTCGTGAATGTCGAGAGCCTCTCGTAGGCAGTCTCGCCGAAGACGGCGCGGACGGCGCGGCGCACGAATCTCTCGAACGCCTTGCCGGCCTTCCTTGTCCACGGCGTGGCATCGACGCCTTCTCGTGCCGGTTCCCCGGTGTCCGCCTGCGGAAACACATACGCCCGACAGTCCACCGTGTGGGACTCCGCGAGTCGCCGCCTCGGCAGCGAGAAATAGTCATCGGCCGTCGGCACCGGTACGATCTGAGTCGGCGTCGTGACGCCACCACGATCGAGGGCACCGGCCGTGAAAGGGCCGCTGACGAGACAGAGGTCGCAGCGATTTGCCGTCTTCGGCCAGTCGTTTTGTGGATTGCCGTCGAATCCCTCGTTGGGCACATCCGGGTATTCCCAGGCCGGCATCACGATGTTGGGCGCGCCATCGACGAGGCAGACATCCTGAAACGGCAGGACACTGAAGTGAACGGGTCGTCTGCCCTGTCGCAGGTATTCATCGACGCTGGCCTGCAGGTGGCGGTTGGCATCGCGGACCTCGATCACGTCTCCCCAGCGTTCGAGGATGGGACGGAAGAGTTTGGCGACGAAATCGTGCGAGTAGCCCGGCGCGCCGAGGTTTCGGCCCTCTGGGGCGCCCAGCATGTAGCAGGTGAGCAGGAACACACGTCGCTCATCCTGTGCCCACGCCGGCACCTCCTCGTGGTGCGTCCCGCACGCATCAGCATCGTAGATCTTGATCATGATCAGGCTCCGTGGAAAACAATGGATCAGCCCGCCTTGCGGGCGATGATGACCTGGCTTTTGGGCATGAACTCGTCGAGGGCGTGACGGATGTGATCGCCCTTTCGCGTCCGGACAAGGGCATGCCAGGTCTGGCTCCAGGAGGCGAGCAGAGGCGTCTCGGGCTCCCCGAACTGCTGGTCGGCCGCCCAGAACAACATCCACCACAGCGACCAGAAAAATCCGATCGTGAGTCGCTGTTCCACGGCAAGGCCGGCGTCGGCCACCAGTTCACTGAACGACTCGCGCGAGAAGATTCGCAGATGGTTCGGTCGCTGCCAGTAGGAGGCGGGCGCGATGCCCATTTGCACGCGCTCCGCTGTCTCGTCTGGTACGGTCAGCAGGTAGATCGCGCCCGGCTTGCCTACGCGCACCAGCTCGGCGAGGACGGCCCGTGGGTCGTCGACGTGCTCCAGAACCTCCGTGCAGATGATCCGGGTCGCCGTCGCTTCGGCGATCGGCAGGGGGGTGGAATCGCTGACGAATGCCCCGAACCTCCGCGCCTTGCTGCTGCCGAGTTTCGCTCGCACCAGATCGATGCGTGCGGGATCGATGTCGGTGGCGATCACTTCGGCGCCGGTGGCGGCAGCAAACTGGCTCATGCCGCCGTCGCCGCATCCCACATCGAGGCAGGTGTCATCCGCAGTCATGCGAAACCCCGGGGCCAGTTGTCCCGACTCCTGGTGAAACCAGCCGTTGGCATGCATGTCGTGCAGGCCTACCGCGCAGGAATCGATCGGTGTCGGGTCACAGGTCTTGGTGAGACGCCTGAGCAACTGAGTCATCGCACGCATCCTCATTGATTCAGGAACCAGTGTCGGGCGAACCAGCGCGGGCGGCACTCCGCACTCGCTGCCGCACGGCAAACCCCCCTGCGGGGTGGTGTGCCACTGTCATCGGCATGCCGTGCGGCAGACTTGAACGATTGTGCGATCTTTGATGGCCCGTCAAAAAAAGCCTGCTTCCCCCGGTTTCGCGCCTGTTATCCTGCGGTATGCCTGTTTCCTTCCCCGCTGTACCGCTGGTGCCCCGACCGCTGCCGGCGCCGTCGCCTGACGAGCCGCCGCGGATGACCGCGCGGACGCTCGAAGGACTCGAGTGGATTCTTGCGCGGGAGTTGGAGCAGGTGGGGGCACAGGATCTTCGGGTCGGCCGGAGGACGATCGAGTTTTCGGCCGCTCCCGGGGCCGAGAAGGAAACGCTCTACCGGGCGGTGCTCGAGAGTCGGACGGCGATCCGCGTGCTCGAACCGCTCGGACGGTTTCGCGTCGACTCGCCCGACTCGCTCTATCACGCGATGCAGGAGGTCGACTGGACGGAGCAGCTGAAGACCTCCGACACGCTCCGGGTCGATGCCGCGATCCACGACACGTTTCTCACGCACTCGCTCTACGCCGCCCAGATCGTCAAGGATGCGATCGTCGACCAGCTCCG
>CAYSPN010000348.1:0-3498 GCA_964432895.1 uncultured Candidatus Kuenenia sp. | reverse complement strand
CTCCTCGGCAGCGGCATCACCGGCTTCTTCATCCTGGGCGATCGCCGCCGCAGGCCAGGCGATTGCCGGCACGACAGCCGCGGCCAAGGGAAGGATGGAGCCGGGAAGCAACGAGGCGACGATCAGCAGGCAGCGACCGATCCCTCCCAGAAAAAAGCTGTTCGAGCGATCTTGCCCGCCACTGGTAACGCCGCACTGCATGAATTGTCTCCTCTGGGGGGACCTTTAGGGGGAACTTTTCCGTGCCACAGACTAGCCTCACACCCCTCGGGACTGCAAAGCGCCAGCGACATTTTCCTTCAATCGCCTACGACTTGGACGCTCCCAGTTTGGCAGCCCATGGGCTGGCCGGATAGGCCGCCTTGAGATTCTGCCGTGCCTCGCGGGCCCGCTCCGGGTTGCTGCCCTTGTCCCACAACTCGCCAAGATTGAACAACGCCTCGGCATGGCTTTCCGGCAGGGTGTTGTAGACCAGATCGACTGTGAGAAACTGGATCAGGGCATCCTGCTCCCTGCCGGCCATGGACCGATAGGCCCCCCCCAGGACGTTATAGGCCCGGGACAACAGTTCTTTCTCCTCCGGGCTCGAATCCTTGATGATCTGAAGCACCGTCTCGACGGCCGCATCCTGCTTGCCCTGCAACGACAGGCACTTGGCCTTGCCCAACTCAGCCGATCGCTTCTGCGGCTGGCTCGTCTTGTCGCTGCCGGCCAGCTTGATGGCGGCATCGTACTCCGCCATGGCCTCGTCGGGCTTGCTCTGGGCGAGCAGCATGGCCGCCTTGGCGGACGCGGCGCGAACTTTCAGGGCAGGGGGACCGCTGTCGAGCTGCTGATACGCAGCAAGAGCTTCCGCCGGCTTCCCGGCCCTCGCATGGAGGTCGCCGAGCAGCTCCTGCATCTGGAAGAAGTGGTGACTCTTCGGATGCTTCGCGAGATAGTCAGCCACCGTCTTGGCCGTCGCGGCCAGATCGCCACCGGCATCGAGCACGGCCTGCGCCGCGGCGGCAGACCTGACAAAATCAACCTCGGCCAACACGAGCGGCTCGGCGCCGTCGAGCTCATCTGCTTCGATCTTGCCAACCTCGTCCCGGGCATCGGCACCACGGCCGCGGAGGAGCATTGCGCGGGCATTCTTCAGCGACTGCGGCTCCTCCCCAAACTGCACCTCGCGGATCGTTTCAATCGCCACCTTCTGCGCATCGCCGTCGCTGTTTTCCACATCGACGCCGACGGGCGACACGGAGACGATCTTGCCGGAGACACTCGCGCCGCCGAGCAGATTCACCCTGTCGGCAGCCTGCCCCCAGGCCGTTCCCGGCGCCACGATCGCCAGGACAACTGCCGCCGTCGCGAGACCGGCCAGCATCTGCTCCTGAGCCCACCGTCTCCAACCGACACCCGCCATCGCGTTCGTCATCATGCTGGTATCCATTCCTCTATCCATGCCTGATTGGTTGTGGTTCTGGATTTTCATGTTCTGGATTTTCATGTTCTGTGTCTTCATATTCTGGCCTTGATCGTGGGTCGCTTCGGTCATCACGCCCGATCCCATCAGCCAGCCGCGGCTTCCGCGGCCTGCTTCAGGCCGTCGACCCCACGGGAAGGCTTGTTTTGCCGTTTCTCGATCTCCTTGAGCAGCTTATCGAAGGCTTTGCTGGTGTCGGGGCCGCCCAGTTCTGGATGCATTTTGAAGGTGATCTCGATGTAGTCGAACGCCTTCTGCAGCTCCTTCTCCCGCTCCTGAGGCAGGGACTCCGCCTTCTCCATGCGACACTTGACCGCGTTCAATCGCGCCTGGAAAAACTTGCGGCGGGCTTCCATCGCTTTTTCGTCCGACCCGGCAAACGCCTGTTGTTCCAGGCGGTTCGAGATCACGGCCCAGCCCCAGCCCCAGATCTCGCCCGCGTTACCGCGTCGCTTGTAACCGCTGATGGCCTTCCCGAAATACTCAGCCTGCTTCGCCTTGTCGGTCGTTTTGAAACCCGCCTGCTGGAGCAGTTCGGCTGCCTGCGTCTGGAAGTCGAGCGTGTTCTGCCGCTTCTTGTCTGACAGGATCCAGTCGATGTGCTTCTGCGCCTCGTCCCACTTTTCCCGTTCCCGGTAGACGTTCGCCATCTTCAGCCGGATCGACGGCTCAAACTTGGCGATCTCGTCACCACCTTTGGCAAGCAGCCCTTCGTAGATGGCCGCCGCCCTGTCGAGATAGCCCTCAGCCTTGGCCTTCGGCACAGCCGACCCCGTGCCCTCGCCCGAGCCCAGATTGAGGTAGGTCGTGGCCGCCCACATCTGCGACGAGAGCTTCGGATCCTTGGCAACTCCCTCAAGAAACTTTTCAAAGCCCGTCAGAATGGCGGCCGCCCGGGCCTGGGCCTGTGGCGTGCCGGCGGTGGGACCTGAAGCGAGACTCATGAGTTGCGACTGCAGGTCGCGGCCCATCGACTGATACATCGCCGTCAGTCTGGCCGAGGCCTCCGCGCCAGAGGCACTGGCAAGTTCTTCGAGCTTCTTCATCGCCTGCACGGCCTTGCCACTCTGGTCGGTCTCGATGAAGTATCGCAGTCCGGCCGTGGCCGTGGCCGTGGCGAGCGGGCCTTGCGTATACGCCTGGTCGCTCCCATTCAGCACGGTCCACGGTCCGTAGCCGGGATGCTCGAGCAAGGCCGCCACCCGTGCGTTGTCGCCATCCTCCATCGCCATCTGGGCACGAGCCAACGCCGCGGCCACGGTCACGACGGCCGGGCCGTTGCCGGCAGCCACGCCCGCCAGCCCGTCATCGATCGCCTTCTCAGCCTGTGTCCGCCACCCGGCGAGTGTCGCGGCCGGCGGACGGGCGGCCTCATCCAGGCGAGACTTCTCCTGCACCTCCCGCCAGAGTGCACCGCCCGCTCGTAGCAGCACCTCCGCCCGCCGCGGCGAAGCAGCCGGCACCTTCGCCATGATCTCCACGATCCGCTCCGGCTCACGAGCCTCGGTTGCGGCGGCGATGGCAATCACGGCCGCGTCGGCGGCCTCCGGCCGGTCTGGCCAGGTCCGCATGATCGCTTCGGCGGTTTCTACGCATTTTTCCTTGGCCTCGTCCGCCCAGGCCGCCACGGGTTGCTTCTGCAACTGCTGCCAACTGGCCATGGCGATGCGGGCCGCCTGCTGGCTGCCTTTCGCATTCGGATAGCGTTCGACGAGAAAATCACCCAGAGCAGCCGCCTCGTGAAGGCGTTGTTCCTCATAGAGGAGATACGTGAGCAGGTAGCGGGCCTGATTGAGGCCCTCGAGGTCGTCGGAGCCCGCCAGCGGCATCGCCCTCCGCAGGCTGGCAATCGTCTTCGCCCGCTCCGCGGCCACCTCTTTTTTGGCCGGGTCGATGGCGGCCGCGTTCTTGGCAGTCTCGGCCTGCTTGAGTTGGGCCTGACGCGACTGCATCGCCGCAAGGCCCGCCCGCGCCGAATCCATGGCCGCCTCGAACGTCGCCACCCCTCCATCGAAATCATCCGGCACCTG
>CAYSPN010000347.1:0-1541 GCA_964432895.1 uncultured Candidatus Kuenenia sp. | reverse complement strand
GAGAGCGACTCGGTCAGCACGGTCGTGTGGCGGCCGTTGACTTTCAGGATCCGCACCCGGTCGGCCCGCACTTCGACGAGCCAGCCCTGGGTGTGGTGCGTGCCGGTGTCGTTCGTCCACCGCCGCATCGGCTCGTTGGGCACGGTCACTGCCGCCTCGGCCGGGTCGGCCTCTGCCTGCTCGGCTGCGGCTTCCGGTGCTGCGTCGGACTCTTCGGCAGCCTCTTCGGCCGCCGGCTCTTCAGCAGGAGTGGCCTTTTCGGCAGGCTCGCTGTCGCCGTCGGTGGCCTCTGCTGCTGTGGGCTTTGAGTCTGTGGGCTCGGCTTCGTCCTCGGCCATCTCAGCCTCGTCGGCCGGAGTCGTCTCGGCCGCGGAATCCTCGGCTGGTTCTCCCGCGTCGCCGTCGGCCGTCTCCGGCCGGCTGTCGGCGGGAGGCTCCTCGCTGGGGGCAGCCTCGTCATCCGCATCGTCGCCGTAGAGATCGAAGAGATTCGGCTCCTTGGGCTCTGGTCGAGGAGGCTTGACGTCCGGCCCGCCGGCCAGGTCTTCCACGGGCGCCGGCATCGGTGTGGACGGTGCGACAGGCTGATTCGCCTCGGTCGGCTTTTCCAAGGCCGCCGCCGGCTCGGGCATGGGCTGTTCATTGGAAGCCCGCGCGACCGGTGACTGGGGTGCGATCGCGGGCTTGAGATCGGGGATCGGCTCCTCGGCAGGCGTTGGCGTCGGCAGCACGGCCGGGCTAGTCGCAGCAACCGGCATCGGCTGGGCGGCCACTGGGCCTGGCTGCTCGGCTTTCGGAGGCGTCACGACCGACGTCGGCGCGGGAGCGGCAGGAGCGGGCTGCGCTGGGGAAGCATCGATCACCATCGTGGGACCATGCACGACCACGCTGTCGGCACGGTCGGCCCTTTCGACCGCGGCGTGCTCAACCACACCCTGCTCCAGCACGGATGCTTCTTCGCCCGCGTGATGATCGATCACCTGCTCGCCCGTTTCATGATTCACGCCCTCGTGATCACCGGTCGCATGCTCCACGGGAGCTGCGCTGCAGAGGCAGTCGGGCTGAGCGTCCACGCAGATCGTCTCGTCGGCCACGGGTTCGTCCGAGACGATCTCGCAGGCCCGCGGCGCCGCGGGACGGCAGGCAACAGGGCGGCAGACCTGAGCGCGGCTGCGGTGCTGTCGCAGCCACCAGCAGGCCTTGGCCGAGTCGACGAACAGGGTCAGGCACAGCAGGGCAACGACCAGGGACTGCATCGACCGTCGCACGCATCACCTCACGCGCAGAAGCAGGAAGAGACCCGGGACGCAACCACCGCGGCGACGACCCTTGGCCACTATGCTAATTGTGGGCGTTCGCTCGAGCAAACGCCTGCCGGCATCGCGGTCGCCAGCATGCGAGCCTGGAAAAGCGGAAGGCCGCGGCAGATCTCTCTGCCACGGCCTTCCGGTGGATCGAACCTGTTGTCCGCCTGCGAACGGGGTAGGTAATTGCGAAACTGGTGCGGATCGGCCGCACTCCGGCGGCATCGCTGCCGGCGG
>CAYSPN010000346.1:0-1829 GCA_964432895.1 uncultured Candidatus Kuenenia sp. | reverse complement strand
ATCCTCGGCTGCCAGTCGTGCAAATGGGCAATTGCATCTGTGTTGAGCGTCGCCGCCACGCCGGGGCTGGCCTCGACGCGGCTGCGGGCCTCGGCCGCCAGGTCACGGATCGCCTGCGGTGAGTGAACGGCCACCGCCTGTTCGAGTTCGGCGATGAGCCGCCGCAGTTCCTCCGCCGGTTTCTTGCCCTGCGGATCGACGAACGCCAACTCCAGACTGATCTGCCGCAGGAGCTTCTGCGAGCGTTCGGCGGCGGCTGAGCGGTCAGACGTCATGAGTCGGATCGTGGCGGAGGCTGGGGCCCTCAGGAATGAGAGACAATCAATCCTAACCCCTTTTTTTGCTGAACGTTCGCCAATCGGCAGGGGCGGCCACATTTTTCCCGGAACGTACAGTCGGTACAGACCGCACGCTCGTCACGGTCGGATCAGGCCGGCAGTCTCGGCCTTCCGGTCGCTCCCCACCATCGCCTCGAGGTCGGCGACGACATCCCGCAGTGCAACGGCCTGGGCCGTCATTTCCTCGGCCGCCACCGAGCCCTGCTCGGCGCCCGCCGCGGCACGGTGGGTGACCTGCTCGATCTGTCCGATCGCCGCCCCGATCCGTGCCACGGCATCGTGCTGCGCGCGACTGCCGTCGCGGACGTTGTCCATCAGCGTGCGAACCTCGGTAGCCAACGCCGCCAGCGTGCGGATCGCCTCCGACAGCCGCGCCATCTTCTCGTGGCCGACCTGTGTACGGACGATCGACTCCTCGATCAGGGCAGTGGACTCGCCGGCTGCGCCGGCACACCGCTGCGCCAGCCGCCGCACCTCGTCCGCCACGACGGCGAACCCCTGGCCGGCCTCGCCTGCTCGGGCGGCCTCCACGGCAGCGTTGAGCGCGAGAATGTTTGTCTGAAAGGCGATCTCGTCGACTAGCTTGTTGATCTTGGAGATCCGCCCGCCTGCCTCGGCAATCTGCTCGATGGCCGTCACCATCTCGCCGAGCAGAACCGTGGCGCTGGCAAACTCCTGCTGCTCGCGGGCCACCAATTCGCTGGCCGACTGCGTGCGTCTGGCATTGTCGGTCGCTCCCGCGGCCATCTCCCGGGCGGAGGTCGCTATCTCCTCGAGCGAGGCAACCTGCTCGGTGGCGCCGTGGGCGAGGTGCCGGCTCGACGAGGCGACCTCCGTCGCGCCGATGGCAACATGTTCGGAACTGTCGGAGAGCGCTCCGATGGCCTGACGCAGGGCGGACGCATGGCGGCGAATGCCCAGCCAGGCCGTCACGAGCGCGATCGCCGTCAGGATCAGCCCCACCAGCTGCAGCAGGTCACCCCACCTGCGGTAGCGCAGCGTCGCCTCCTCCGTGCGGTCGTCCAGCAGCGTCACGAACTCGCCGATCGGACCCATGATGATGGACTTGTCGGAATGATACGTGTCGTCGTGCATGATGCGGCGGGCCAGTTCGGGATCAGGCGGCCCTTTTTTGGTGTAGCCACCGTGGCCGTCGTCAAACTCCCCCTTGATCGCGTGCATGGCGATCGTCTCGGTCGTGACCAGCGCGTTGGAGTTGTCCTCGGCCTCCTGGAGCTTGGCGAATTCCTCGGCCGTGAAGCCCTGCTGCTGCATCAGCGTGCGGAGCGGCACCGTGCGGCCGTCGGGCCGCGGCCGCTTACCGTTGCGGACGTCGAGCACCTGCCAATACTGCCTCTCGTAATCGGGATCTCCCGTCACCACGTAGGTGCGGGCCAGACGAGTGAGTTCGTCGGAACTGTGACGCAATTCGCTGGCCAATCGCAGCGACTCATGCCGGTTGGCATGGCTGTGGTTCAAGTCCCGCTGGTT
>CAYSPN010000345.1:0-1859 GCA_964432895.1 uncultured Candidatus Kuenenia sp. | reverse complement strand
AGTCGAGGCGGACATGCGGCAGCCTCCGAAGAGAAGAGATGAGACGGGGCCGGACGTCTGCCCCAAAGTTTGCCCGGAGCCGGGAGTATAAACCCCCAATCAGCCGGGTCAAACAATAGGCGGATCGGCGACTTCTTTCGCTATAAAGCCCAAGAGCCGATCACCTTGCCCTGTTTTACAGGCTGTCAGGGGCAGGGGCGGGCGGCCTACCAGCGGCCTTCCAGCCCCAGCGACAACCCTTGGAGGACCACGTTGCCGTTGGTCGTCAGGGAGCTGTAGGTCGGGATGGGCGGGGGCATCACGAGCTGGTTGTTGAGCTGGTTGGTCGGCTGGGCCAGCGACGTCAGCCAGAGGCCGAAGTAGCCAAACCGGAAATCGACGTTGCAGCAGATCGGGACGACGCCCGTCAGCCCCAGCTCGCCCGCGAAGGAGCAGACGGCTGGCGAACTGCCGGCCGAGCCCGAATTCCCAGTGAAGGGGACGCCCCCCACGTAATTCTGGTAGCTGGATGATTGGTACGCGCTGTTGTAGTAGGCACCAGCCTTCACGAGCCCCTCGAGCCGAAAGTGCTTCGAAGGCTGCCAGAGGGCTGTGTCGAGGCCGATCTGTCCGCCGAACAGGTTGTTGTAGCAACCGGTCGTGTAGACATCCTGGCCGAAACTTGGCGTTGAGGCGGCGTAGACATCGGAGACGGCGAGGGTCTCCTGCCACTGCAGCCAGCGGAAGCCGGCGAGGAACTGCGTGCACGAGCCCCAGCCCCAGCGGCGGTTGAGTTCAGCACTCTGGAGTGACGAAGTGAGTCGCGCACTTGCGGCGTTGAGACTGTTGACCGGTGGCGAATCGTTGCCGTAGATGCCGGGCGGGGCGGTGAGGTAGCCGGCAACCGACGGGGGCAGCGATCGCTCCGACACGAAGCCGCCGGAATAGATATAGGTCGATTCCCACGACGCATTGCCGCAGCTGTCTTTATGGAAGAGCGACAGCCGTGGGCCGACGGCAGCGATGCTCTCGAGCTGGTTGGCATTGAGCGCGGTGCCTGCGGCACCCGGATTGAACGTGTAGAGCGGGCGATTGATGGGGGCGTTTCGCGACAGGATCAAGGCGTCGACCCGGCCGGTCCAGCAGCCGTCGCTCTTGAGTCCGCGGTGGAGCAGATACATCTTCTGCAGCAGGCCCATCGGCTCGCACTCGGCGTTGTAGCGCCATTCGGGCAGTCCACACGAGCCCTGCTGGCACGCTTCGCAGCCGCCCTGACAGCCGGGGGTGCCGCAGGGGAGCGGGCCGGGCTCCTGGCCGTCGAAACCGTTTTCGTAGCTGCCGTTGAAGGGGCTGCCGTAGACGCCTTCGACGGCGTTGTCGTAGCTGCCTTCCTGACGGGCGTAGGAGCCGTCGTAGTGTCCGTCGGCGCTGCTGCCGTCAGGCGAGCCGACGATCACGCCCTCGCCCTGCACGCCGCCGTCGAACGAGTCGGTCGCGACGTTGCCCGGGGCGATCTCCTCCACGGGCATGCCTTGGGGCATGTTCTGGGAAATGTCCTGGCCGGTCGACTGGCTGGCGAAAGGAGCGGGGATCCGTCGGCTGTTCGATTGGACGAGCACCGACTTGGGGGTGTTCGTGCCCCAGCCGGTCGGGGCAGCGGCGAATGCCGGATTCGCTGCGGCGAGCAGACCGCCTGCACAAGCGAGGGATGTCAGGGTCGTCTTTGCGATCATGCCCAATCCAGCGGTCGGCCGGATTGCACTGGGTCGTACCACCATCGTTGCTGCCTCCGTGAAGAATGCCGTCACGACCGGTTGGATCGGTCATGACGGTCATCCGCCGGTAGGGTTCTGCCGCAGGTTCGCGTCAGGCAAGATGGG
>CAYSPN010000344.1:0-2376 GCA_964432895.1 uncultured Candidatus Kuenenia sp. | reverse complement strand
CGAATACAAGCAGCACACGCACGAGTTCGGGCAGGGCACCCGGACCGGCTGCCTGTTCTACGAGTTCGGCTGCCGCGGCCCGATGACCCATTCGCCCTGCAACCGGATCCTCTGGAACCGGCAGTCGTCGAAGACCCGCGCGGGCATGCCTTGCACGGGCTGCACGGAGCCGGAGTTTCCGTTTTATGACCTCATGCCGGGCACCGTGTTCAAGACGCAGAAGATCGCCGGCGTGATCCCGAAGGACCACCAGACCGGCACTGGAACCCTGACCTACATGGCCCACGCCGTCGCCGCCCGTATGGCCGCACCGCAATGGAGCAAAGAAGACATGTTCGTCGTGTGAACCGCAGGCCGCGGGGCACGAGCGTTCACATCACCCATCCAGAGGAGAGTCATTCCATGGCCACCGTCACAGCAGAGCCAACGAAAATGCGGATCAGCCCGCTCGGCCGGGTCGAGGGTGACCTTGACCTCCATATCGAGGTCAAGGATGGTGTCGTCACCAACGCCTGGACCGAGGCCAGCATGTTTCGCGGCTTCGAGATCATCCTCAAGGGAAAGGACCCGCAGGCGGGCCTGATCGTCACGCCGCGGATCTGCGGCATCTGCGGTGGAAGCCACCTCTACAAGGCCTGCTATGCCCTCGACACGGCGTGGCGGACACACGTGCCCAAGAATGCCACCCTGATCCGCAACATCGCCCAGGCCTGCGAGACGCTCCAGTCGATTCCGCGGTGGTTCTACGCACTCTTCGCGATCGACCTGACGAACAAGAACTACGCGAAGACGAAGGAATACGACGAGGTCGTGAGGCGATTCGCGCCGTTCGTCGGCACGGGCTACGAGCGGGGCGTCACGCTCTCCGGGAAGCCGGTGGAGGTGTATGCGATCTTCGGCGGCCAGTGGCCGCATTCGAGCTTCATGATTCCCGGCGGCGTGATGTGCGCACCGAACCTCGCTGACGTGACGCGGTCGATCGCGATCCTCGATTTCTGGAAGCGGGAGTGGCTCGAGAAGGAGTGGCTCGGCTGCTCGATCGATCGCTGGCTGGAAAACAAGACCTGGGACGACGTCTGGGCATGGGCCGAGGAGAACGAGAGCCAGCACACCAGCGACTGCGGCCTGTTTCTCCGGTTTTCAAAGGCGATCGGTCTCGACACGTTTGGCTACGGCTGCGGAAAGTTCCTGGCCACCGGCACCTATTTCCAGCCGGAGATGTATGAGCGGCCGACGATCGACGGACGCAACGCGGCGCTCATCAGCCGCGCGGGCGTCTACGACGGCGAGCAGTTTCACGACTTCAACCATCTGAGCGTCCGTGAGAGCACAGCGCACTCCTTCTATCAGGGCGACACCTACCTGCATCCCTGGGATGGCCGGACCGAACCCATCGATCCAGCCGAGGGGCACAAGCAGGGCAAGTACAGCTGGGCGAAGAGTCCGCGGTACGAGGTGCCCGGCAAGGGGCCGATGCCGTTCGAGGCCGGGCCGCTTGCGCGGCAGGTCATTGCCGGTCGGCCGGGAGCGGCCAAGCATCAGGACCACGACCCGCTCTTCCTCGACGCGGTCAAGAAGGCCGGGCCGAGCGTGCTCGTCCGCGTGATGGCGCGGATGCACGAGGCGTGCAAGTATTACAACCTCGCCCAGAAGTGGCTCTCGGAGCTCGAGTTGCACGAGAACTTCTACACGAAGCCGGTCGAGCATGCGTCGGGGAAGGGCTTCGGCTCGACCGAGGCCGCCCGCGGCTCGCTCTCCGACTGGATCGTGATCGAGAATGGCCGGATCGAAAACTATCAGGTGGTCACGCCGACGGCCTGGAATATCGGTCCGCGGGATGCGCACAACGTGCACGGCCCGATGGAGCAGTCGTTCATCGGTTCGCCGATCCACGACGCTACCGATCCGGTCGAGATGGGCCACGTGGCGCGATCCTACGACTCCTGCCTGGTCTGCACCGTGCATGCCTACGACGGCAAGACCGGCCGGGAACTCGCGAGGTTCCGCATCGGCGAAACGGGGTGACGCATGGGCACGCTCGTGATCGGCTGTGGCAACCTCCTACGCGGCGATGATGCCGCTGGGCCGGTGCTCATCAGGCGGATGTGGGATCGCGGCCTGCCCGATGGGGTGCGGTGCGCCGACGGCGGCACCGGTGGGATGGACGTGGCCTTCCAGATGCGGGGCGTGGCCGAGGTGATCCTCGTCGATGCCTGCCGGTCGGGCAGCGAGCCGGGTGCGATCTTCGCGGTGCCGGGCAGCGAGGTGGAGAATCTGCCGCCGCTGACGGGCATCAACATGCACGCCTTTCGCTGGGATCACGCGATCGCCTTCGGGCGGTGGCTGCTCAAGGACGACTATCCGGCGAACGTGACC
>CAYSPN010000343.1:0-1705 GCA_964432895.1 uncultured Candidatus Kuenenia sp. | reverse complement strand
CCGGAGCACCTTGCGGATGCAATCGAGCAGGGCGGGGCGGACGCGGCGCTGGCCGCTGGCATCTTCCACTTCGGAGAGTGTACGATCCGGGAGGTGAAGGAATTATTTCAGCGGCGGGGGATCCCCGTCAGACCTGTGGCGACGACGAACCATGGCGACACTCGACCCCGCGACCGCACCGTCTGAATCGGCATCATCCAGCAGCGCACCGGCCGCGGCTCCCGCGTCTGCCCCAGCTTCCGCGGCCTCGACGCCACCCGTGGTGATCGAGCCGGTCGGCCTGGAGATCGACCGGCTGTTCGAGGCCATGGTCAAGCTCAACGGCAGCGACCTGCACCTGAAGGTCGACAAGCCGCCCTACATGCGGGTGAAGGGAGCGCTTCAGCCGCTGAAGTATCCCCCGATCGGCGCCGAGCAGATGAAAAAGCTCTGTGCGCCGATCATGAACGAGCGGCAACGGGGCATCTTCGATACCGACGGCGGCGCCGACTTTGCGCACACCTGTCTGGTTGACGGGGTGCGGTGGCGGTTCCGTATCAACATGCTGACCCAGCAGGGTGCCTGGGGCCTCGTGGCCCGCCGCGTCAACAACACGATCCCCGACTTCGAGAAGCTCTTTCTGCCGCCGTCGATCGAGCGGCTTTGCCAGCTTGACCAGGGCATGGTGCTGCTCGCCGGCGTGACGGGCTCCGGCAAGAGCACGACGATCGGGTCGATGCTCAACTACATCAACCGGAATTATCGCAAGCACATCCTCACGCTCGAGGATCCGATCGAATTCGTCTTTACCGAGGACAAGTGCCTGATCAACCAACGGGAGATCGGCAACGACGTTCGGAACTTCGAGATCGGCATGAAGCACGCCGTCCGCGAGGATCCCGACATCATCCTCGTGGGCGAGCTTCGCGACGTGGAGACGTTCAAGACGGCGATCCACGCGGCCGAAACGGGCCATCTCGTGTTCGGCACGATCCATGCCGCCAGCGCGTCGAGTTGTATCGGCCGCATCCTCGACCTGTTTCCGCAGGAGGAGCATCCCTCCATCCGCAGTGCCATCGCCTTCAACATGAAGGGGATCGTCGCCCAGAAGCTGCTCAAGTCGATCAAGCCCGGCGTGAGTCGCGTGCCGGTCGTGGAGATCATGTTCATCGACGTGCTCATCCGGAAGTATGTTTTGGAGGAGCAGGATCACCTGATCGCCGACCACATCAAGAAATCGACGAAGGACGGCATGCAGGATTTCACGCAGAGCCTCAAGAGCCTCATCGATCAGGGACTCATCGACCGCCACGATGCCCTCGAGATCGCGCCCAATCGCGAGGCGCTGGTCATGGCCCTGAAGGGCATCAGCTGATGGAACAGCGGGGTCGTCTGATCGCAGGAGGAGCCGGCGTCGTGGCGGGGGCTCTGGCATGGGCTTTGAGAGGACTCGCCGTCGTGGTGCCCGCATGCTGCGCCGTTGCCGTGCTGGCCGCCATCGCGCGGGCCGACGACGCATGGCCTCAAGCCAGCCCGGAGTGGCTGTCGCGTGATGGCGGAGGCGGCCTCGCGATCCTGCCATTGATCTGCTGGTGGGCGTGGATCGCTGCCTGGGCCGCCACCAGCGATTGGATCTTCCGCGACAGTGCCCGGTTCAAGATCCGGCCCGAATTCTGGACGGCGTGCGCGGTGTTTCCGTTCGCGGTGTGCAGCCTGCTCGCCTGGT
>CAYSPN010000342.1:0-3366 GCA_964432895.1 uncultured Candidatus Kuenenia sp. | reverse complement strand
GACTCCGCCGAGCGACCGCGGCTCACGCACGGGGCGGCGGAGGCCATCCGGCTTATCTATCGCGTCCTCCGCGACGACCCAGACCACCCGCGGGCGCGGGAGGCGGGCGGCTGGGTGAAGCGGCAGGGCGAGTGGGTGTGGCCGGAAGCAGCTCGGCGGCTCGACAAGGGGGAGGAGTATTCGCCCGAGTTTGGCTGGCTGCCGCATGGCCGGCAACAACGGTACAAGGCCGGCGAACGCTACGCGCATGGACGTTGGATCAAGGCCGACGCCGCTCATCATGCCCCTCCCTCGGCTGGCCGTCCGACCGCGGCGTCGCCGAGACCCGGCGACATCGACAAGCAGGGCTGGAAGTTTGTCTCCGATCACTGGCAGATCACCACGACCGCCGAAGAGAAGGCGGCAGCGAACCTGGCCACGCAGCTCGAAGAGGCCCACACCGTCTGGCTCCAGGTGTTTGGCGGGTTTCAGTGCGAGCCGACCGAATGGGAGCAACGACTGGAGGGCCGCGGGCGGCCGAAGGCCCTCGAGCCCTTCGCCGCGAAGCTCGCGGCCGACCGTCAGGCCTATGTCGCGGCGCTCGAACCGCTCGAGCCGATGATCGCACGCACGCTTGGCATCTACTGGACGCCCACGCACACGGCCTGGTTCTTCGAGGGTGAAGGACAGGAACCGACGACGGTGCATCACGAGGCCACGCACCAACTCTTCGCAGAGAAGCGTCGCACCAGCCCGCTCGCTGGTGAGCGATGCGGCTTCTGGGCGATCGAGGCGGCGGCCTGCTATATGGAGAGCCTCGAGCCGACACCATGGGGCTGGACCGTGGGCGGCCGTGACGCGGGGCGGGCACCGGTGGCCCGGGAACGACTGGTCGAAGACGGCTTTCATGTGCCGCTCGCCGAACTGACGGCGCTCGGCCGACAGGCCTTCCAGTCGGACGACCGCCTGCCGCAGATCTACAGCGAAATCTCGGGGCTTGCCGACTTTTTTATGAACGGTCGGCGGGCGGAGTATCGCGAGGCCTTTGTCGAATACCTGACGCGGATCTACACCGGCACGGTCGACGCCGACACGCTGTCACGCCTCTGCCGGAAGAGCTATGCCGAGTTGGACGACGAGTACCGGCACCACATGGCCAGGTGACGCACGCGTTGACGGCAGTTCCCGCCCGCTTCTACACTTCCCCCCAATTACCAACGATTCTTTTGGAGAAGACCGTTCCATGGCTGCACCCTCCGCTCCCGCCGCGCGCGCGGCCCACGCGACCGACATCGATCGCCTCGCGATCGACACGATCCGCACCCTCTCCATGGACGCGGTCGAAGCCGCCAAGAGCGGCCATCCCGGCACGCCGATGGCGCTGGCCCCCGTGGCCTACACCGTCTGGAAGGATTTCCTGCGGTACGATCCGGCCGACCCGCTCTGGCCCAACCGCGACCGGTTCGTGCTTTCCTGTGGCCACGCGTCGATGCTGCTCTATTCGCTGATCCATTTGGCCGGTATTCGCCGTGCGGCGGCGCATGCTGGTTCCGGGGGTGGCTCCACCAACGAGCCAGCGGTGTCGCTCGAGTCGATCAAAAAGTTCCGCCAACTCGACAGCGTCTGCGCCGGTCATCCCGAGCACCACATGACCTCCGGCATCGAGACGACCACCGGTCCGCTCGGGCAGGGCTGCGGCAACTCCGTTGGCATGGCGATGGCATCCCGCTGGTTGGCCGCCCACTACAACACGCCCGGCCACGTGGTCTTCGACTACGACACCTACGTGCTCTGCAGCGACGGCGACCTGATGGAGGGCGTGGCCATGGAGGCCGCCTCCATCGCCGGCCACCTCGGACTCGCGAATCTCTGCTGGATCTATGACGACAACTCGATCACGATCGAAGGAGAGACCCATCTCGCCTTCAGTGAGAACGTGGGGAAGAAGTTCGAGGGAATGGGCTGGCGTGTCGAGCACGTCGCCGACGCCAACGACACCGCGGCTCTGAAGCAGTCGCTCGAGGCCTTCAAAAGCGAGCAGCGCAAGCCGACGCTCGTGATCGTGAAAAGCGTGATCGGCTACGGGGCACCGAAGAAGGCTGGCTCGCACGAGTCGCACGGCGCGCCCTTGGGAGCCGACGAGATCAAGGGAGCCAAGGCCGCCTATGGCTGGCCGGCCGATGCCCAGTTCCTCGTGCCCCCGGAGGTGCCGGAGCAGTTCGCGAAGACCATGGGCGCCCGCGGCCACAAGGCCCGCGAGGCATGGCGGCAGACGGTGGCCGACCAGGCGAAGTCACACGCTGCCGTGGCTGCGGAACTGGCTGCCTTCCTCGCCGGACAGGCTCCCGCGGGCAGGGAATCGGCCATTCCCTGCTTCCCAGCCGACGCCAAGGGGCTCGCCAGCCGCGTGTCGAGCGGCAAGGTGATCCAGGCGCTCAGCGGCGCCATCCCGTGGTTCCTCGGCGGTTCGGCCGACCTGGCACCCTCGACGATGACGCTCGTGCCGGGAGCAGGTGACTTCGGTCCCGGCTCCTCCTCCGGCCGGAACTTCCACTTCGGTATTCGCGAACATGGCATGGCATCGGCCTGCAATGGGCTCGCACTCTCCGGCCTGCGTCCCTACTGCGCCACCTTCTTCGTCTTCCTGGATTACCTGAAGCCGGCCCTGCGGCTCTCCGCGATCGGCAACCTCGGTGTGATCTACGTGCTCACGCACGACTCGATCGGTCTGGGCGAAGACGGCCCCACGCACCAGCCGATCGAGCAGCTCGCCAGCGCCCGTGCCGTGCCCGGCCTGAGCGTGTTCCGTCCTGGCGACGCCAACGAAGTGGCGGAGACCTACCGCGCGGTCATCAAGCGGGCCGACCGTCCCGCCGTCATCGTGCTCTCCCGACAGAACCTGCCCACGCTCGACCGCGCCATCTACGGCTCGGCCGCAGGCGTTGCGAAGGGAGCCTACGTGCTCAAGGATGCCGCCGATGGCAAGCCGCAGTGCATCCTGATCGGCACCGGCAGCGAAGTGCAGCTCTGCCTCGAAGCCGCCGAGAAATTGGCCGCCGAGGGCGTGCAGGCCCGCGTGGTGAGCATGCCGAGCTGGGACCACTTCGAGGAGCAGGACGAGGCCTATCGGGAGAGCGTGCTCCCCAAGGCGGTGACCGCAAGGGTCGCCTGCGAGGCGGCCTGCGGCTTTGGATGGGATCGCTGGATCGGCCCGCGTGGCCGGTTCGTCGGCATGACGAGCTTCGGCGCGTCAGGCCCAGCCCCTGCCCTCTACAAGCACTTCGGCATCACAGCCGAGGCGATCGCCGCCGCCGCAAAGCAGTCGATCGCAGCGAAATAGGCTGGTTCGGCACGGCGCGAGGGCGACGGTTCGGGGCTGCCCACGCC
>CAYSPN010000341.1:0-5321 GCA_964432895.1 uncultured Candidatus Kuenenia sp. | reverse complement strand
GAACTAGGGAAAGGAACAGGGAGAAGACTCGAGCAGGTTGTTCTCGAACGCGCCCGGGTTCCGGTCGGTCGAAGAGACCTTTCTCTTTTCACGACCGAAACAGCTCGGCCGCCTGATAAGTTGGATAGATTACGTTGACTTATCTGCCTTGCAAGTGCCCGGGTTGCAAAAATTCCGTTTTTCGTCGGCACTGGCGCGGATCACGTTTTTCTCGGGGGAAAGCCCCTCTTCTTGCGGCCCTGCGGAGCCCTTCCGCCCGCCCGACCTCGGTCGCCCCAGTCGACACCCCGCGTCAAAATGCCGCCGATTCCTAAAAAATCGGCCAAAACGCCCCTGACAGACAGGCGACATCCAGGCAGGATATCGGGGCGTTTTCAGGGCAGCAGGTCGTGCAAAAACGGCCGAATGATCGCAGCCCGACGGGCATTCCCGATCGTGCTGGGATGGAGTTTGTCATCGAGGAAGCATTCCACGGCCGGAAGACCATCCGGCCCAAGAACCGCGGCGTTGGCATCGATGTAGCTCATTCCTGCCGCATCGCCCTCGGCGGCCACCCGGGCGGCAATGAAATCCCGCACGGCCTCGTTGGCCTGCTGCTGCCGATCCCGTTGTTCCCACCGCTTCTCACTCGGCAACATCGCCAGAAACGCGACCTTCACGTCGGGCATTTCAGCCCGCAGATTTTTCACCAGCAACGCAAACGCATCGCGGACCGCCTCGGCGGTCGCTCCGGCCGCGATGTCATTGGTGCCCGCAGACACCACCACCGCCCGCGGTTTTGCCTCGGGCACGAGCCGCAGCGCGACCTCGGCCAACTCCGCGAGGTTGGCCCCACCCACGCCGCGGTTGATGACGTTCATCCCCGGGAAGTCGCCGTCGAGCGTGTTCCACATCCGGATGTTCGAAGACCCGAGGAACACGACGCCGCCTGACGCGGGTGGCTGCTCACGGTCGGCCTTCTCGAAGGCCGCGATCTCCTTCTCCCAGCGGACCGGCGGCGGCACGGCGGCCTGCGGAGCGGGCTCGGTTGCAGGCACGACTGCTGCTGGCACAACAGGTGCCGGCGCGGATGTGGCCGGCGCCGAGGGATTCGAAGCCGGCACCGCCTGCTTCTTCTCGAGCGGTCGGGCAAAGATCCGATTCCAGTCGGTCGCCATCCGCACGACGTTCCAGCCATACTTTTCCGCCGACTCCAGCGAATCGTTCGAGGGCTCGCCGTAGGCCATCTCGCGGTCGTCATCGTCATGCAGCACGAGCAGTTGAAGGTTGGGGCGGTCGCTCGACTGCGACCACCGCAGCATCTCGATGTCTCCGGTGGTCCCGACGTTGCCCGCCGCGAAGATCGGCCGACGGCCGATGTGCTCGCCGATGCTCACCGGCTTCCGCTCCTCGTCGTTGAGCACCTGGAGGTGCGGCATCACGACGAGTTCGAGCCGTCGGTTGGGCACGTCTCCGGCCGCAGTCGCCTCGCCCGCGGCAGCCCCGTCAACCTCGCGCAACTCCGAAACCGCCCGCGAGGCGATGACGTGCTCGGGGCCGACCCCATACCAGGCCTCCGCCGCCGGACGCATGAAGTGAACGCCGCTTCCCGAGCAGATCCAGACCGAGAAATCGTGGCTTCTCAGGAGCGCGATCAGCTCCTTCATCGGCTGATAGGTGACGTCGCAATAGGGCACGTCAAACACGGGGTGCCTTGAGGTCGCGAGAAATTGCCGGGCATCCGCCTCGAGCTTCTCCTCCGGCACCCCTGCAAGCGTGGTGAACATCAGGTCGAGGAAATACTTCTTGCCGAGCCGGCGGACGAAATCGATGTCGCCCGTGAGGAGCGTGGTGTACGGCTCCTCGTGGGCGATCTCCGGCTGCTGCTCCGCCAGCGCCCTGACCCGATCGATGAGGAACATCCCGTGCACGATCGGCTTCTCGCAGACGAGCGTGCCGTCGTGGTCGAACACGGCGATTCGTTCCGGCACCGGCACGAACGTGTCGCTCCCCTGCCGGGAGACCTTGGCCACGAAGTCGAGGATCGATTGCTTGGTCGGCCCGTCGTTCCAACTCGGCAGCGGGTCCACCTGCACCGACGGTGTCGCGGCCATCGGCCTGCTCGTATCCGCAGCGACGGCCGGCTGCGAACCACATGACGCGCAGGGAGGGCCACCGGCTGGTGCGGCCACGGTTGCAGTCGTCTTCGGCTTGGCCGGCGGCGCAGGCGACAGGCCAAACCAAATCACGGCCGCGGTGAGCGCGGCCAGGGCCGCCACAGGGAGGGCGAGGCCGGCGCCGGATTGCGGCGGCTCCCGATGCTCGTCGCGATCATGGGCTGGCTGGTGATGGTCATGGATCGTCATGGACTGCTCCTTCGCTGGTGCTGCCGAGAGGGGGCCAACATCCTCTGCTCTGCGAAGGCGGGCCGCAAGCGTCCGCTGCCAGGTTGGGTCCAACGCAACTTTCACCCCGCAACGCGAGCCGGATATACTGCCCGCCTCGTCCTCACCCCTGTCTCCTTTTCTTTTGACACGGCACATCGCTCTCCATAGGAGTCTCCCATGCGCTTCGCCCACCCTGTCGCCACGGTGCCGGCCGTCGGCCTCATCGCCTGCCTGCTCACTGCCATCGCGGCCCCGGCTCGGGCCGACGTCTCGCTCAACAACATGTTCGGCGACCACATGGTGCTGCAGCAGGGCATCAAGAACAAAGTCTGGGGCAAGGCCGACCCTGGCGAGACGGTCACGGTGACGCTCGGCGGCCAGAGCCACACCACCACCGCCGGCGCCGACGGCATGTGGCATGTGTTCCTCGATCCCGTGCAGGAGTACGGTGGCCCGCACACGCTCACCGTCAAGGGCAAGAACACGATCACCTTCAACGATGTGCTCATCGGCGAGGTCTGGGTCTGCGCCGGCCAGTCGAACATGCAGTGGAGCATCAACAACACCAACGACGCCGACCTCGAGAAGGCCGCCGCGACGTTTCCGAACATCCGACTGATCTCGGTGCCACAGGTGGGCACGCAGGAGCCCCAGTGGAACTTCAACGGCAAGTGGGCCACCTGCTCGCCGGACACGGTGGGCAACTTCTCCGCCGTCGGCTATCTCTTCGGCCGGCAGCTCCACCAGACGCTCGGCGTGCCGGTGGGCCTGATCAACAACGCGTGGGGCGGCAGTGCCGCTGAGGCCTGGGTGCGGCGCGACAAGCTCGCCGCCAACGAGAAGCTGAAGCCGCTCGTGGAGCGCTGGACCAAGATCGAGGCCGACTTCCCTGCCGCCAAGGCCGACTACGACAAGAAGATGGCCGAATGGAAGCTCGAAGCCGAGAAGGCAAAGGCCGCGGGCAAGCCCGAGCCGAAGCAGCCAGGCAACCCGGAGGCCCAGATGAAGGGCAACGCACGTCCCGGCAACATCCACTGCGGCGTGCTGAAGCCGAGCATCGGGTACGGCATCAAGGGCGCGATCTGGTATCAGGGCGAATCGAACGCCAGCCGCGCGTATCAATACCGCGAACTCTTCCCGTTCATGATCAAGAGCTGGCGCGAAGAGTGGGGAGTGGGCGACTTCCCGTTCTACTGGGTCCAGTTGGCCGACTTCAAAGGCGAGAAACCCGAGCCGGGCGACAGCGATTGGGCCGAGCTGCGGGAGGCCCAAACGATGACGATGAAGGCCCTGCCCAACACAGGTGAGGCGGTGATCATCGACATCGGCGAGGGGAAGGACATCCACCCGAAGAACAAGCAGGACGTGGCCAAGCGGCTGGCCCGCTGGGCGCTCGCCGAGACCTACAAGCAGCCCGGCATCGCGGCCCGCAGTCCACTCTATAAGTCGATGGAGAAGCAGGGTTCGAAGATCGTGCTGTCATTCGACAACGTTGCCAGCAAAGCTGGCAGCTGGCGGCCCTTCGACGTGGCGGAGCCTCGCGGCTTCACGATCGCTGGACCTGACAAGAAGTTCGTGGCAGCCAAGGCCACGATCCTGCCCGACGGCCGGATCGAGGTCGAGAGCGCGGCCGTGGCCGAGCCGGTCGCCGTGCGGTATGCGTGGGCCGACAACCCGGTCTGCAACATGTATTCGTCGTCGGGCCTGCCGCTGACGCCCTTCCGGACGGACGATTTCCCTGGTGTCACCGCCATCGCCTTCTGAGCCGGACAGGCTCCGCCTTTTGCATCCTTTCGCATCCTTTCGCATGGGCCCCGGCAGGTCACATCACCTGCCGGGGCCTTCGCGTTCACCCATGCGACTCGCCTGTGCGCGTGGGGGGGAGAGCAGGTAGGATTGCGGCCGCGGCGGCCATCATGACGTCGCGCCAGCCGCATGGGCCTCAATCAGCCCTTGCCGCGTCCGTGCATGTTCATACTTGTTCATAATTGTTCATGGAGGATCAATGGTGAAGCGTCGCATAGCCCAGCTGGTTGTGTTCGTTCCGGCCTGCCGTGTGCTGCCGGTCTTCCTTCTTGTGATTGCTGGCTGTTCTTCCCGGTCGGTCGAGACTGGCATGTCCAGCCGCCCCGCGACGATGGCTGTGGAGACACCGACGACGGGTGCCACCAAGCAGTCCGCTGCAGCGACATCTCACGGCCACCGACCGGTGCGGCCGATCCCCGAAGTCATCGCCAAGGCAAAGCCGTTTCGCATGGCGCCGACAAACACGGCCAAGGCTCTGCCGCAGCCAATCCGCAGCTCCAGCGGGTCCGGAGTCGCAACCGCCAGCGCGGTCGTGCCACAGCCGATGCCTTCACGGCCCACCAGCGGCCCGGATATCGCCGGCATCAACCGCATGATGCGAAGCTATCTGCAGGCCTTCAACCGCCATGATCCGGCGGCCCTTGCGGCGCACTGGAGCAAGACGGGCGAGAGTGTCGACATCGACTCCGGAGAAACCACCGCCGGCCGCGAGGCGGTTCAGGAAGTGTTCGCCGCCCTCTTCGAGCAGGATGCCGACGCCACGATCGACATCGACGTCGCCTCGATCCGTTCTCTCCGCGACGACGTCGCGGTGGTCGACGGCGTGTCACGGATCTCATTCACCGACGCCCCGCCGTCGAGCAGCCGCTTCTCTGCTGTGCTCGTGCGGGAAGATGGCAACTGGGTGCTCGCCACCGTGCGGGAATCCAACGGAGCGATCCAACACGCTGAAGCGGGACCATCTTCACTCGCGCCGGCAAGGCCGCTCGACGAACTTGCCTGGCTCATCGGCTCGTGGGAAGACGTCAGCGAAGGCGTGACGGCCAGCACCGACTGCTTCTGGTCCACGAACAAGGCATTCCTGATCCGCACGCATGCCGTCAGTTCCGATGCGGTGCAGGAGCAACGTCCGTTGCCTGGCGATAGCCG
>CAYSPN010000340.1:0-2570 GCA_964432895.1 uncultured Candidatus Kuenenia sp. | reverse complement strand
TCGAGTTTCAGGTCGGCCATCGAACGCTTCAACGCCGCGAAGGCGGCGTTCCGCTCCAGCAGTCGCCGGTAGGCGTCGGAGTGGACGCGGATGCGGGCGATCAGTTCGACCTGATCGGGCAACTTGACCAGATAGTCATTGGCGCCCGCTTCGAGCAGCCGCGCCTTCAGCACGGGCTCCTCCCGGGCGGAGAGCATGATCACCGGCACATCGGCTGTCGCTGGCAGGCCGCGAAACTGTCGCACCATGTCGAGCCCGTCGATACCGGGCATGACGAGGTCTTGGAGGATCACGGTCGGCTGGAAAGCCTCGGCCGCCGCCAGGGCCTCGCGTGACTGCTGGCAGAACTCGAAGACGATGTCGGGCTGGCCCGCGAGGAGGCGACGGACTGCGGCGCCGATCATCGCCTGATCGTCGATGAGCAGCACGCGATGCGCGGTCGGCGCGAGAGACGACGGACCGGCAGGTTCACCCATGGTTCGACGTCATTCATGGTCGCGGATGGAAAGTCAGGCAAGCCCACCGGCGCGTGAGGTCAAAACAGCAAGCCAAGGCCCACCGGCAGCGTCTGCAAGGCAAGCCCACCGGCGCGTGAGGTCAAAACTGCAAGGCAAGCCCACCGGCAGCGCCTGCAAGGCAAGCCCACCGGCGCGTGAGGTCTAAAACTGGGGAACTAGGATTCGAACCTAGACTAACTGGTTCAGAGCCAGTCGTGCTACCGTTACACCATTCCCCATCGGCGGGGTCCCTGTCGCGGGCCGCTCGGGCACACACCGATCGCGTTGATCCGTGTATGCTGTCGGCCAGCCAACAGAGCAGAGATTACTCGGCGGGCTGGAGACTGGCAATTCCGAGTGCCGCTCCCCGTGGGCTGTGCACCTGAGCGAGCAGACCGTGGCGTTTCTCGAACTGAAATCCGGATCCCGCAGCGGCGAGCGTATTTCCCTCCGCCCTGGGAGGGTCGTCATTGGCCGCCACCCGGCCTGCGACATCGTGATCGACGCCTCCGCCGTGAGTCGCCAGCATGCAGCCGTCACGATCCAGGACGAACGCGCGACCATCGAGGACCTCCGCAGTCGCAACGGCACCCTCTACAACGGCCGGCCGCTGACGGCGCCGCACCGGCTCGTGGATGGCGACCAGATTCAGATCTGCGAGCAACTGCTCGAGTTTGTTTCCGGAGACCGCCCGTCGCGGGGCAATCAGGTGGAGGGGGCGAGTTCGATTTTCGGGTCGCAAACCTCGCTCTTCGACGAGGTGGTCGAGGCGGGCGACCACGATTCCATCATCGTTTCGCAACTGGCCATCGGCGAGCCGGCGAGCGATGTGGCGATCGGCGAGCATGCGGAGGCCAAACTGCGTGCTGTTATCGGGCTCAACCGGGCCATCGGCTCATCGCTCTCCCTCGATGAGGTGCTGCCACGGCTGCTCGACGGATTGTTCGAGGTGTTTCCCCGCGCTGAGCGGGGCTTCGTGCTCCTGAGCGATGCCTCGTCGCGACGGCTCCTGCTGCGGGCCAGAAAGATCCGAGGCAGCGCCCAAGGGGGGCCCCTCCGACTCAGTCTTTCACTGATCGACCGGGTGGTTCAGTCGCGGCGGGCGATTCTCTCGGCCGACGCCGCCACCGACAGCCGTTTCAATGCGAGCGAGAGCATCGTCGACTGCCGGATCCGCTCGGTGATGTGCGTGCCGTTTCTGGGAGGCGACGGCCATGTACTCGGCGTCATCCATGTCGATTCGCGCGACGTGCTCAACGGCTTCGATCAGTCCGACCTGGTGGTGCTGGCCGGGATCGCGGGTCAGGCGGCGCAGGCCGTGGAGCAGGCTGTGGCCCACGACCGCCGCGTTCAGCAGGAGCAGATTAAGCGGGATCTTGAACTGGCCCACCGTGTGCAGCAGGGGCTCCTTCCGACGAAGCCGCCCGAGATCGAAGGCTACGAGGTGTTCGACTACTACGAGCCGGCGCAGCATGTGGGCGGCGATTTTTTTGCCTATGTCCCGCTGTCGGAGGGCCGGCTGGCGTTCGTGCTGGCCGACGTCTCCGGAAAGGGTGTGTCGGCGGCGTTGGTGATGGCCGCGCTCTCGGCCGACGTACGCTACTGCCTCGCCAGCGAACGGGATCTCGCCAAGGCCGTGTCGCTCATCAACGAGAGCTTCCTTCGCGGCGGCTGGGACGACCGGTTCGCGAGCCTGGTGGTCGCTGTGCTCGATCCGCGAACGCACCATGTCACCCTGGTGAGCGCGGGCCATCTGCCTGTGTTCCTCCGCGAGGCATCGGGACGAGTCCAGATGGTCGGCACCGACCTGGGCTGCCTGCCGCTCGGACTCGATGCCACCCGCGGGTACAAGGCGTGTGAACTGGACCTGCATGCCGGCAGCACGCTCGTCTTCTACACCGACGGGATCAGCGAGGCCATGGATCACGAGCAGCGGCTCTACGGACTGGAGCGACTGGAGAAGGTGTTGACGCAACGGGGCGGCGGGGCTGGTGACATTGGCCGTCGGCTGCTGGCGGACGTGGAGCGGCACGCGGCCGGCCAGATCCGCAGCGATGACATGTGCCTGATGTG
>CAYSPN010000339.1:0-3074 GCA_964432895.1 uncultured Candidatus Kuenenia sp. | reverse complement strand
CGGGCCTCCTGATCCAGCGGCGAGCCCTCCTCGACGAAGTGCGACACATCGGCGATGTGCACACCGAGCAGCCAGTGGCCGCGGTCGATCCGCTCCAGCGAGATCGCATCATCGAAGTCGCGGGCGTCGACCGGATCGATCGTCACGATCACCCGGTCGGTAAGGTCGCGCCGGCCGGCAGGCACTTCCTCCCGGAATCGCTCCGCCTGCCGGCGGGCCTCGGCCAGCGCCCCTTCGGGAAACGGGCCGGGGAGAGCAAACTCGTGAATGATCGTGAGGGTATCGACGCCCGCTTCGCCCGCGGCCCCGAGCACCTCGACGATCACGCCCTCGCCGTCGCGGAGGTGCGAGGGGAACCGCACCATCTCCACGACCACCTTGTCGTTCTCGCGAACCCCCTTCGCGCCGGGATCGCCGACCGACACGGGCCTCGCGAAATTCGTACCGTCGATCCGAACCCAGCCGCCGCCAGCCGCCTCGAAATAGCTGCCCACGAAGCGGGTGGTGCGGCGAGTGACGACCTCCACGATCTCGCCCGCCGGCCCGGGGCGGCGGATGTCCCGTCCCCGGGCGAGCCGCACGCGGACGGTATCCCCCGTCGCGGCATCGAGGGCAAAGGCCGCCGAAATATGGATGTCGCCCGAACGGTCGCCGGCGACCGCCTCCAGCGGCCTGACAAACCCGTAGCCACCTGCTGCTCGCCGGAAGATGCCGACCACATCGTGCCGCTGCGGTTCGCGGCGTCCGCCGGCGGCCCCATCGCCCGCTTCTCCGGAAGACTGTCGCGGACGACCATCGCGAGGTGGGCGGGAACGGCCCATGAAAAAACCTGTAACGCCTTTCCTGGCTGACGGCGTCAGCCGCGACCCTTGAAGAACTTACGGCCCAGATTGGCGTGGTATTGCGTCCACCCGCCGTCGAGGGCGGCCTCGTTTTGCATCAACTGCAGCGTGCCCGCCATCCGTGCGTCGAACTGGTCCAGATGGTGCAGGGCGATCGCTTCGAGCGTCATCGGGAGCTTGGGGGCGCCGAAGGCATATTCCCCATGATGGCTGGCGATCATGTGCTTGATCCGGATCGCCGTCTCGGCATCGAAAACGCTGCCCGTACGGTCCTCGACCGCACGGATTTTCTCGTCGACCAATTCCAGCCCGAGCAGCACGTGGCCGAGCAGTTGGCCGGCGTCGGTGTAGGAAAAGCCGCGTTCGCTCTCGAGCTCCAACGTCTTGCCGATGTCGTGCAGGAGCACGCCCACGAGCAGCAGGTCGCGGTCGACCGCGGGATAACGCGGTGACACGGTGTCGGCCAGATGGAGCAGGTTGACGACGTGTTCAAGCAGGCCGCCGGCATACGCGTGGTGCTGCTTCACGCCCGCGGGGCTCCGCTTGAACGCGGCCATCAGATCGGTGTCCGCCAGCACCTCGTCGACCAGACGCCGGATGGGCTCGGAGCGGATCGTCCCGAGCAGCCCGGTCAGCTCACCCGCCAGCCGCTCGACATCGGCCGTCGAGAGCACGCGGAATTCCGATTCATCGACGGACCGCGGATCAACCCGGCCAATCGCCGTGACGATGATCTGCAGCGCCCCGGAATAGAGCTGCACCGTGCCCTCGACACGCACGTAATCCCCTTCATCGAAGGCCTCGAAGTCGTCGTCGGAAGCGTTCCACATACGGCCGGTGATGGCCCCGCTGCGATCGGCCAGTTCCACCTGCAGGTAGAGCTGACCGTTCCGATTAGGGCGCAGTTGCTTCCGCGTGGCCAGAAACACCTGGTCGATCTGGGCTCCGCCGGCGAGTTCCGTGATCCGCTTGCGGCCTGAGCCACTGCGGCGCAGCGGCCCCTTGGCAGCCGTCGATTCGCCGCGCGGGTCCGCATCGCGGCCAGGGAATGGGGCAGTGGACATGCGGAGGCTCGAGAGACCGAGTGGAAATGGAGACGGGGAGGTGGACGACCGCCGATCGCCGCAAGTCTATCAGACAACGGAAAAACTCCGGCATCGTATGCGGCAATGCCCGCCGGCGGCACGAAAGACTACAATCCGCGGCCTCGCGGCCCGCCGTCCTTCTCGCCTCCCACAGCCTCTGGAGCCCGTCATGCCAGACCATGCCATCTCGCCCACCCGCAGCCAGGACTACCCGGAGTGGTATCAGCAGGTCGTCCGCGCGGCCGACCTCGCCGAACAGTCGCCGGTCCGCGGCTGCATGGTGATCAAGCCGCACGGCTACGCTGTCTGGGAGCGGATGCAGACCATCCTCGACCGCATGTTCAAGGCGACGGGCCATCAAAACGCCTACTTCCCGCTCTTCATCCCGCTGTCGTACCTCGAACAGGAAGCGAAGCACGTCGAGGGATTCGCGAAGGAGTGCGCCGTCGTCACGCACCATCGGCTCGAACTCGGGCCCGACGGCAAGCTGATACCCACGGGCAAGCTCGAGGAGCCGCTCGTCGTGCGGCCGACCAGCGAGACGATCATCGGCGCGATGTATGCGAAGTGGGTGCAGTCGTGGCGGGACCTGCCGGTGCTGATCAACCAGTGGGCCAACGTCGTGCGGTGGGAGATGAGGCCGCGATTGTTCCTGCGGACGGCGGAGTTTCTCTGGCAGGAGGGGCACACGGCCCATGCCACCCGCGAGGAGGCCGTCGAGGAGACGCTGCGGATGCTCGACGTCTACGCCACCTTCGCCGAGCGCGACCTGGCGATGCCGGTGCTCAAGGGGCCCAAGCCGTCGGGCGAGCGGTTCCCGGGCGCGGTGGACACGTTTTCGATCGAGGCGATGATGCAGGACGGCAAGGCGCTGCAGGCTGGCACATCGCACTTCCTCGGCCAGAACTTCGCGCAGGCGCAGGGCATCAAGTTCGCCAACTCCAGCGGCGTGGAGGAGTTTTGCTGGACGACGTCGTGGGGCGTGTCAACGCGGCTGATCGGCGCGGTGATCATGACGCACTCCGACGACGACGGCCTCTGTCTGCCGCCGCGGATCGCGCCGACGCAGGTGATGCTTCTGCCCATCCACCGCACCGACGAGGAGCGGGCCGCAGTGCTCGCCTGTTGCAAGCAATTGGAGGCGGAC
>CAYSPN010000338.1:0-2218 GCA_964432895.1 uncultured Candidatus Kuenenia sp. | reverse complement strand
GGGGGACAACTGGTCGAGCATCCCCTCCGGCATCGGCGACTGCTGCGTGACCGTGACATCGTCGATGTCTTCGGCGGCGATCACGTGGCGGTCGGTGGGCGTGACGAGCGTGAGTGTGCGGTCGTCGCGGGCCGTCACGAGGCCATTGAGCACGCGTCCGTCTGAGAGCGCGACGATCGACATCCGGTAGTCGCGGTTCACCACCCCGCTGGGGTCGACGATGTTCTCGAGCAGGGAGTCGATGTTCGTGCGGTTGCCGCCGGTGAGATCGGGGCCGATCGACTCGCCTGCGCCGAAAAGTTTGTGGCACCGGCCGCACGATTGGTCGTAGAGCAACCGGCCACGGGAGGCGTCGGCCGCAGCGAGCACGGTCGGCTGCAGCGATTCCTTGAGCGAATCGATTCGCCGCCGCTTCTCGACCGTGGTCTCGGCGATGCCGCCCCAGTCGCGTTTGATGCGGGCGTCGAGCGTGGGATCGCCGAGCGAACGAATCTGCCGCAGGTCGTAGGCGGTGATGGCGTCGCGGGGAATTTTCCCGTCGTCCACGGCGTCGAGCAGGGCGGCGGCGAACGTTCGTCGCGAGGCGAGGATGCCGACGAGCTTGGGCCGCGCTGGGCTCGTAAACCGGCCGTAGGCGGCAACGAGCGCCTGCGACACTTCCGCGTCGTCGCTCCGCGAGAGTCCCTCCGCGGCCAGGACGTTGAAGCGTCGGTCCCCGAGCAGGCCAAGGCAGATGTCGCGGACGCTCCCGCCTCCCTGCCGCACGAGCGCTTCGAGCGCCGACAGGCGGAGGCCCGCGTCGGCCTTCTCATCGAGGACGAGCCGCCTGATCTCGTCGAGCGCACGGCCGTCGCCAAAGACCGCCGAGAGATCGCGGACGACCGCAGCCTGCGGTGCATCGCCTTGCCCCAGCCGCGTGGCGAGGGCATCCCAGCCCGCGGGTTTCGGGGCCCGCCGCCAGCCGGAGAGTCCATCGGCGATTCCTGCGAGCAGGTTCTGCTGTACGTTCTCGTCGCGGGAGCCTGCGATCGCAGTGACAAGCCGTTCCATGCCTTCGGGGTGCCGTTCGATCAGGCTGGCGAGCCGGCGGGCGATGAGTCGCTGTGTCTTCGGCCACCGCGAGGCGACGGCCACGTCTGCCGCACGGCGCGGATCCGCCTCGACGGCCGGGATCATGCCATACCAGACGAGCAGCGGCAGGTTGTGATCGTTCGTATCTTCGCCGCGCGTCATCAGCGCGGCGGCGAGGTCCGCACGGCGATCCACGGGCATCCGCTGGAGTGTCGAGGCGACCGCGAGCCGCACCAGGCCGCTGGGGTCACTTATCGCGAGCCTGCGGAGGTCGGCCGAGACGGCATCGCAGGCCGCTGCCACGCGGGCGGCCTCCTCCGGGGAGACGGTCGCCGGTCCGATGACGCCGTCGATCGGCCAGTCGTCGCCGAGCAGGCGGACGCCCCAGGCCCGCAGATGCTCGTCAGAGTGGGAGAGCAGGCCGCGGAGGAAGGAGTGGTCGCAGCCGCCGCTGGCATGGAGCGTGAGCACGGCGCGGCAGGCGACGACCGGGTCGGTCGATGCGGCGAGCCGGCGCAGCGCTGCATGGGCGTGCGGCAGATCGCTCGCGGATCCGTGACTGGCCCGGTCGGCGAGGATGATCCGCGCCTGCCGTGGAAACCATTCATTGTTGTGCGTTGCCAACTCGGCGAGGGCTACGCACGAGAGACCGGCCAGATCACGTGCAGCCAGATCCTGCGGCTGTCGTTTGGTGTCGCTGCCGTGTGCGATTCGGAAGATGCGGCCGCTCGTGCGGTGCACGCCCGTCGCTTCGTGGCACTCGCCCGTGTCGCTCCAGTCGATCGCGAGCACTGCGCCGTCGGGGCCGTAGGCGAGTTCCATGCCGCGAAAGAACGGATCATGTGAGAGGAAAGCGTCGCGGCCGTGGTGGCCAACGTAGCCGCTGCCCTCGCGTTCGAGCAGTTCTTGATTGGCCCGCCGGCCATGAAAATTCCACGTGAAGAGATGGCCGCGGTATTCCTCGGGCCAGTCGTCGCCAAGGTAAATCATCAGCCCGGAGTGGGCATGGCCGCCGCCGAGATCGTTGGCGGCGCCGTCCCGCGACTTCTGCCAGCCATTGCCGGTGTCGAAGTGCCAATGGTCGGCGTGCATGTCGATGAGTTCATAGGTGTGCGGATTGGGATCGAGCGTGCCGTGCCGCGGGTGA
>CAYSPN010000337.1:0-5174 GCA_964432895.1 uncultured Candidatus Kuenenia sp. | reverse complement strand
CCGTCTGGTGGATCGTGACATCTCCATCGCGGGGCACCACCTCGAATTCCAGCCAGCCACGCCCCGGCATCTTCATCTCGGCCGCCAGTCGCAGCCGCCGCGGACGATCGCAGATCTCGACCTGCCAACAGTCGAGCGTCTCGCCCGGTTCGAGCCGCTCCGGATCCCGCCGACCGCGTGCCATGCCCGGCCCGCCGATCATCTGGTCCATCCAGCCACGGAGTTGCCAGAGCCAGTCGCAGGCATACCAGCCATTCACGCCGCCAATTCGCTCGATCGCCGCAAAGGCACGGTCGGGCGAGACCGCGACGACCGCGTGCCGATGGTCGACCAGCCGGGTGCCTTCGGCCGTGCCGCCGTAGCGGTGCGGCAGATCCTCGAGATCGGCGAGATCGGCCCACCGCTTGCCTGCAAAGGCGGAGTCTTCCTGAAGCATGGCATCGCGGACCGCGGCCTCGAGCGATCGGGGCCGGATCGCGAAGTCGCGGACCGCCACATCGCTCGTGACCACCGTCGGATTCTTCAGTCCGTCGATCAACTTCCGTCCCACCTTCGAATACTTCGGGGTGACCAGTTTCAGCCACAGGCTCGACAGCCGAGGCGTCAGCACCGGCACCGGGATCATCAGCCGCCACAAGCCCCGCTGACGGGCATACTCCTGCATGATAGCGCCATACGACACCCTGTCCGGACCGCCGATCTCGAAAATCCGCGGGCCGGCCGGGGGCAGGTCCACGGCCGCCGCGAGATAGGCCACCACGTCGGCGATGGCGATCGGCTGCGTGGGCGTGGCCAGCCATGCGGGGCAGATCATCACCGGCAGCCGTTCCACGAGCGTCCGCACCAGATCAAAGGAAAAGCTCCCCGCCCCGATCACGATCGAGGCCCGAAATTCCACCACGTCGAGCTCGCTGGCCCGCAGAATGGCTCCTACCTCGTGGCGGCTCCGCAGGTGCGCCGAGAGTGTGTCGTCTTCGGCGCCGAGTCCGCCGAGATAAATGATGCGCCGCACGCCGGCAGCCTTGGCGGCGGCGGCAAAACGCTCGGCCGCCAGACGGTCGGACCGCTCGAAATCGACGCCACTCTCCATCGAGTGGACGAGCCAGTAGGCCACGTCGACGCCATCACAGGCCCGGGCAAGCACCTCGGGGTCGGCCGCGTCGCCGGCCACGACCTCGGTGCCCGGACCGGTCAGCCCGGCGAGTTTTCCGGGCCGACGAGCCAGGCACCGCACGGCGTGCCCCCGCGACTCGAGTTCCTTCAACAGCACTCCCCCCACGTAGCCCGTCGCGCCGGTGAGGAGAATGAGGCGGCTCACGGTTCGTCGACTTCGAAGGCGCGGTCCATCAGATCCGGGTTACCAGTCTTGAGGCCATACAAAAACCACCGCACCCGTTGCTCGCTCGTGCCATGCGTGAAGGCGTCGGGCACGACGTAGCCCTGGGCCTGCTTCTGAATACGGTCATCGCCGATCGCAGCGGCCGCGTTGACCGCCTCGCGGATGTCCTGCTCATCGAGGATGCCCGCATAGCGGGCCACATGGTGCGCCCAGACGCCAGCGAGGAAGTCGGCCTGCAACTCCATGCGGACTGACAGCTTGTTGTAGTCGCGGTCGGAGAGCCGCTGCCGCATCGACTGCACCTTGTTGCTGATGCCGAGCTGGTTTTGGACGTGATGGCCGATCTCGTGGGCGATCACGTAGGCCTGGGCAAAGTCACCAGGGGCACCGAACCGGCGTTTCAGTTCGTCATAGAACGCGAGGTCGATGTAGACCTTTTTGTCGAGAGGGCAATAGAAGGGTCCGGCCGCGGCGCTGGCCATGCCACAGGCGCTCTGCACCCGTCCGGAAAAAAGCACGAGCGTTGGCGGCGCGTAGCGGCCGCGGAAGTGCTTCGGGAAGAGACGTCCCCAGACATCTTCGTTGTCGGCGAGCACGACCTTCACCATCTTGGTCATCTCGTCGTTGATCGGCTTGGCCGGCGCCTGCTGCTGGGGCCCCGCGATTTCCGGCGCGATCTGCGCCACCATCTGCGGATCGAAGCCCAAGAACATCATCGCCACCATGAGCAGCAGCGTGATCAACCCGCCACCCACGAGCACTGGCCCACCGATCCCACGACGATCCTCGACGTTTTCGCTCTGCCGACGGCCTTCCCAACGCATGGACTCTGTTCTCCGTGTGACTGTGAGGCAACACCGAGCACAATGTACCACGTGGGTCCGGCGTCAACACGTCCCTGGTCTGAACACGGCCGGCGTCACTCCGGGAGCGGGCGGCCCTTTGTTTCCGGCAGGAACGGCAGGACGGCCAGTCCCAGGAGGAAGGCCGCACACATGGCCAGGCCGGCGGGTCGCATCGGCTCCCGCATCCATTCCGGGCTCTGAATGCCAGCGAACACGGTGCTCGACAACTGCCCCAGGAGAAACGGGCCGCTGGCTGCGACGAAGCGGCCGACGTTGTAGCAGAAGCTTGTGCCGGTACTGCGGAGCCTGGTGGGGAAGAGTTCCGGGAAATAGATGGCGTAGCCGGCGAACAGCGAAAGCTGGCAGAACCCCATGAGCGGCAGCATCCAAAAAATCTCGGAGATCTGGTCGAGATAACGGAAGACCATCGCCGTCGAGAGCATCGCCGCCGTGAAGGCGAGGGCAAAGAACGGCTTGCGGCCGATCTTCTGACAGATCCGGGCGGCCAGCATCATGCTGATAAATGCGCCGATCTGGATCATCATCATCGCCACGCCCGTCCAGATCGTCAGCCGTCCGGCGAGGTCCTGGCCGGTGAATCCCTGCGCCTTGAACGACTTTTCGAACACGCTCCGCTGCAGGTCGATGGCAAAGAAACCGATACCCCAGAGGCCGATCACGCCGGAGCAGGCCAGCAGCATCCCCAAGATGGCGTTCTTCCGCCAGCGTGGGTCCGCAAAGAGCGCGCCATAGCCGCCGAGCTTCTCGCCTGTCTTCGCAGCCCGAGCCTTCATCTCCTGCCAGCGCTCCGGCTCTTTGAGTCCGGCCCGGATGACCAACGCCAAGAGGGCCGGCAGGGCGCCGATCACGAACTTCCACCGCCACGGCTCCCAGCCGAAAATCTTGCTGCCCATGTGGAGCTGCGCCTGTCCCAGACCGATGCCGATCAGCGCGGCAAGGAAATTGCCGACGGCCGAGAGTGCCTGGAGCAGGCCGAGCGCATAGGGCCGAGCCCGGTCGGGCATCACCTCCGCCACGAGGGCCACGCCCACCGCAAACTCCCCGCCGACACCAAGCCCGGTGATGAATCGGTAAAAGGCAAAATCCCAGAAGCCCTGCGAGAGTGCCGAAAGTCCTGTGCAGAGCGAGTAGATGACGATCGTAATCATCATCGTCTTGGCGCGGCCGAGCCGGTCGCCGACCACACCGAAGATGAGGCCGCCGGTCGCCCAGCCGAGCATGAAGATGCAGGTGGAGAGGCCGCCGTAGAAGTCAACCGCTTTCGGGTCGGCAGCGACATCCGCCGTCGCCAGCAGCGTTTGCATCGCCGGCTTGCGTGCCAGGTTGAAGAGCTGCTGATCGAGGCAGTCGAAGAGCCAGCCGAGCGCCGCCACCGTCAGCACGAACCAGTGGTAGCGGGTCATGCCGCGATACCAGGGGCCGTCGGCCGGATCGTGGGCACTGGAACCCGAGGATTCAAAATGGGGCAGGTCGGCCATGACGGTTCTTCCCTGTGAGACGGTTCCAGATCCGAAGCGCAGCGGGGGATCATAGCCCAAAACCGCCGCGACTTCACTCCAGACGCCCTGCGGCCGTCACGGCAGCTACTTCCACCGATAGAAGGCGTCGAAGAACCGGTCGGAGAGCCGGTGGACGTGCGGGTGGGGGCAGTGGTCGTGCGTGCCGGTCCTCGGCTGGCACGGTCCTTCATAGATCGGCCCGCCCGAAGGCACACCCTGCACGCCGACGAGATCGTAAGGGGCGGGGGGCGTGCTCGGATGGCAGGGGGGCGGCGGCACGCACGGCGGCAAGGCCCGCGGTTCCCCGCAGCGATGGAGCGGCTCGAGCGGCGCGTACCAATCGGCCCATGTGTCACTCCGTGGCTTCAGCGTCTTAGCCAAGACTTTGTTGGCATCCTGACCTGTCTTCTCCGGACTCATCAGCGGCGTGCCCTTGAGCGGATCGGGCAGTGTGCCGACGGCGTCTGCCGCTTTCCTGCGCTGGTCGCTCATCCGCTGCAGCCGGGCCCGACGGCGGGCGGCGGCCTGCTCGGAGAGATCGTCGTCCTCGCCGAGGTCACCTCGCACGCCGTCGAACGGTCCGGACGATTCCGTTGGCGAATCGGCGGCCGATGGCGGGATCGCACCGGGATCGCCTGGCGTGTCGATGCCGACCAGTTCAATCAGCCTGGAGACACGCCCCGGCTCTGATACCGCATCGTCATTGGCATCATCCGCCGCCGGCGTCGCCCCTGTTGCAGTAGCCGCGAGTGCCACGGCAACGATCAGATGACGGCCCCACGGATCCACCCCAAACCGGGACCAAAACTGCGGTATCATGGCATCGTCCTCCCCGCATCCACATCGGTTGTTGGGAAACCGCCGCTGGAGATCGACTGTCGCAATCGATCGGCCGCTGTCAAACGGCGCAGGATCGGCGGGGCGGGCAAGCATCTGGCACCACACATGACGCAACCGTTGATCGATTCCGTCGCCCTGCTCGGCGGGCTGGAAGAATCCGGCTCGCAGGTCGTCATCGTCGCGACAGGGGGCGGTTCGATCGCGATCCCTCACCTGCTCGCAACCCCCGGGGCGAGCAGTGTGGTGCTCGAGTGCCTGGTGCCCTATGCCAGAGAGGCCGTCGACCGACTCCTGGGCGGCCCTCAGGAGAGCTACTGCTCGTCGCGGGCCGCAAGGAGACTCGCCGTGATGGCATGGCAACGGGCCTGCAGTCTCGGTGCGCCGCCGGCTGCCGCGATCGGCGTTGCCGCGACCGCCAGCCTGCGGTCGCGCACGCCGAAGCGCGGCCAACACCGTGTCGTCGTTGCCATGCACGGTCTCGCCGCGACGAGCGTGGCCACGCTCGTGCTCCAGAAAGACGCCCGGTCACGGTCCGAGGAGGAGACGGTGGCCGCAGCGCTGCTGCTGGAACGGCTCGCAGCCATGGCGGGCGGGCGGCTCCGTCCTTCTTCTTCGACAAACCTGCTTCTC
>CAYSPN010000336.1:0-3669 GCA_964432895.1 uncultured Candidatus Kuenenia sp. | reverse complement strand
CGGCTTGTCCCAGTCGCAGGTGGTGGTGGTGAGCTTCTCGAGGAAGCCCATGCCCGCCGGGCAGACCACCGGCGACGTGATGCCGACGGCCCGCGTGAGTGGCAGCCAGAACACCGAAAACCCATACGCCATGCCGATGCAGAGGTGAATGCAGAGGGCCGCCGGCGGCACGAGCCAGCGGTTGAAGCCCGGGCCCGCGATCGTGCGGTGCTTGTCGAGGATCATCCACATCTCCGTGTCACGGTCCTCAATACGCACCGTGTCTGTGCGGTCCGCTACAGGCGTGGGCGATTGATGACCCGGAGCAGGGCGATGAGGGCGATGGCTCCGACGGTGGCCGTGACCAGGCTTCCCAGGCGTCCATCGGCTGACAGACCAAACAAGCCGAAGAGGAAACCGCCGAGCAACGCGCCGATCACACCCACGATCAGGTCACCGACGAGCCCGAAGCCACCGCCCTTCATGATTTGACCGGCGAGCCAGCCGGCAGCGACGCCAATCAGCAGAAACCAGAGCATGTCCATGGGAAACTCGCGAAGAAAGGAGAGAAGAGAGGGTCGGGTGGTTGTCTGATCGGCCAAGAGTACCTCCGAGCACCCCGTGGGACCATGGCTCGCCCGGGCCGGACGTTATGATGCCAGCTCATTCGTAGGTGTGGAGGCTGCGTCATGATGGGTCGGATTGTGCTCTGGTTCGTGGTGACGGTCGTCGCCATCGGGGGGAGTGACGCGATCGCAGTGTCGCCGAATGTGATCGTGGTGCTGGTCGACGACATGGGCTGGCAGGATCTTTCCTGTCAGGGGAGCCCGTTCTACGAGACACCGAACATCGACAGGCTGGCAGCCGGTGGCCTGCGGTTCACGAATGGGTATGCAGCCTGCACCGTCTGCTCCCCGTCGCGGGCCGCGATGATGACCGGCCAGTACCCCGCCCGGCTGCATATCACCGATTGGATCCCAGGACATGACCGGCCGTTTGCGAAGCTGAGGATTCCCGACTGGCAGACGTTTCTGCCGCTCGAGACCGTGACGGTGGCGGAGCGGCTCCGGTCGGCCGGGTATGCGACGGCCTCGATCGGCAAGTGGCATCTCGGTCACGCGATGTATTACCCGCAGCACCAGGGCTTCGATCGCAACATCGGTGGTTATGAGCGAGGCCAGCCCCCGAGCTACTTCGCCCCCTACAGGATCCCCACGTTGCCGGAAGGTCCGGCTGGCGAGTACCTGACCGACCGGGAGGCCGCCGAGGCCGTGAAGTTCATCACGGCCAATCGCGACCGGCCCTTTTTTCTCTACCTGCCCCATTATTGTGTCCACACGCCGATCCAGGCGAAGCCGGACGTGACCGCGAAGTATGCGGCGAAGGTCGTGCCTGGCGTGAGCGTGAGGAACGACGCCTATGCGGCCATGGTCGAGAGCGTGGACGACTGCATGGGCCGGATGCTCGACACGCTCGAGGCGCTGGGCATCCGCGACCGCACCGCGATTTTTTTCACGAGCGACAACGGCGGACTCGCCAAAGTCACCGACAATGCCCCGCTCCGCGCCGGGAAAGGCTCGGCCTATGAGGGAGGCGTGCGGGTGCCGTTCATCGTGTCCTGGCCCGGCGCCACCAAGGCCGGCAGCACGAGCGACGTGCCGGTGATCACACCCGATATCCCAGCCACGATCCTCTCGCTCACCGCAGTTGGCGCGGAGCCATCGCAGTTGCTGGACGGTGTGAACCTGGAGCCGCTGTTCGCGGGCGATCGGCTCGCGCGAGACGCCATCTACTGGCACTATCCCCACTATCACCCCGGGGGAGCGACGCCCTACAGCGCGATACGATCGGGCAGCTGGCGACTCGTGCATTTCTACGAGGATGGCCGGAGCGAGCTGTACGATCTCGCCGCTGACGTCGGCGAGCGCAACGACCTGGCAGCGGCCCATCCGGGCCAGGTCGTCGACCTGAAAAAACGGCTCGATACCTGGCTCGCGGAGACGGGCGGCCAGTTTCCGTCGCCAAACCCCGATTCCGATCCGGTTCGTGATGCCGCCAAGACCGGCCCCCGAGCCAAACCGTTGGGATCACCGCAGCACGAGCCGCGATAACGCGGTGGATCGCCGGCTAGGAAGCGCGTGGCAGTTTGGGCAGCTTGGGATTTCAGGAGCGTTCTGAACCGTATGATGCGATGCCGCGTACATCTCTTCAACCAAGGAGGGTTGAATCATGGATGCACATTTCCACGAGTATCTGGCCGCGATCGCCGGCATGCACGACATCTACGGGGACTTCGGCGACGACCACCCGTCAGAGTTTCATCAGGCATCGGAGTATTGCGAGGCCGACACTGCGACGGCAGCGGCCGCTCTGGGGGCTGAATCCAGCTCACTGTGACGGGCTTGGACGGCGGCCCAGAATCAGATCCAGTGCCGGTCCGGCTGCCATGGTCGTGATGACGCACATCAGCACGCAGGCCACGAACAGCCGCAGATCGATCAGTTCGGCATCGTAGGCCGCCGCCGCCATCACGATGCCCAGGATGCCACGGGCATTGAGTCCGCAGCCCACGGCGAGGGCCTGACGGCTGTCCATGCCGGCCATCCTGCCGCCGAGGAAGACGCCGCAGATCTTGCCCACGAAGGCGACGACCGTGATCAGGATCACAAGCCACAGGTCGAAACCCTCGACGAAGTCGGCTGCGATCGCCATCGAGACGAAGAAGATCGGGGTGAACACGGCATAGGAAAAGTTGCCGATGATCTCGAACGGCTTGGGATGCTCGTGGTAGACATCGGCCAGGGCGATGCCCACGACGAAGGCACCGAGGAAGGAGTGCAGGCCGAGATACTCCGAGCCCGCCGCGCCAAGGAGTGCCAGCAGGGTGATGCACGAGATCGATCCCGCCGGCTGGGGCAGATTGCGACGGACCCAATGCATCAGCCGCGGCAGCACGAAGTGGCCGAGCAGCAGAATGCCGCCGATGAAGACGAACACCATCCCGAAGATCGCCATTCCCTGCCCCTGACCGGTCGCGTGCGGGCCGAATTCGGCGAGGATCACCGCGAACAAGCCCCAGCCCACGAGGTCGTCGACCAGGGTCGCCGACATGATGGTTCGGCCGATTTCACTCTTGAACAATCCCATGTCCATGAGGATCCGCGCGATCACGGGATTGGCCGAGAGCGACAGGATCGATCCCATGAAGAGCGCCGTGGCAAACTGATCCTTCTGCGTCACGCCGATCACGGCTGGAAAGACGTAACACATCAGGAATCCGAGCACGAGCGGGACGAGCGTGCCGATGACGCCGACCGAGAGCGCCTTGCGGCCGATCCGGCGGAATTCGCCGATGCTGATGTCGAGGCCGATGGTCACGATGAAGAAGAGCATGCCGACCCGTGCGATCGCGGATCGGCCGCTCGTGATCGGTCCCGTCGGCGGAAAGAGCCATGCAAAAGCCTCCGGCGCGATGCGTCCCAGGATCGTCGGCCCGAGCAGAAGCCCCCCGGCGATCTCACCGACGACCGCCGGGATGCCGAGCCTGCGTGCCGCATGCCCCAACGCGACCGCGACGAACAGCATCACTGCCAGGTGCAGCGAGAGCAGCGTCCAGTCGAGCGGGCTCATGATGACGA
Organism: uncultured Candidatus Kuenenia sp.; assembly: GCA_964432895.1. Taxonomy (GTDB): domain Bacteria; phylum Planctomycetota; class Planctomycetia; order Pirellulales; family UBA1268; genus CAMCQY01. The sequence continues at coordinate 52 of CAYSPN010000336.1, read as the reverse complement.
TTCCGGGTGGCGGGAGGGCGACGCGGTGCGTGGTTCGCTCGGCGGGCTAAAG
>CAYSPN010000335.1:0-5946 GCA_964432895.1 uncultured Candidatus Kuenenia sp. | reverse complement strand
CACCTGGATGGTGGCATTCGTCTTCCGGGGCGCGGCGGTCGACACGGTCGTGCCGCGGCGCGGCCGCGAGCCACGTCGGCGGCGGCCCATGCCGTCCTCGTCGTCGCCCCGGGGCTCCGAAATCCGCTTGCGATTGAGCTGCCGCTGCTCGCGGCCACCGAGAAGGTCTTCGGCCTTGCCGCCATGGGGTTTCGCAACGGTTCGGCGAGGGCGGCCGCTGGCATCGGTGGGGGGCAGCGGCGGCGTGCCGGCACCTCCCGCCATGCCACCCCGCAGACCAAGGCCGCCACCCGGGCGCGGACGCGGCGTCTCCGCCTGCCGCTGCTCATGCTTCCGCATATGTTCCGCCAGCGGCTTGGAGCCACCGGCCTTCGCGCTGCGAATGGCATCGAGCGGAAGCTTGACATCGGGCTTCTGGGCAGCCGGCTCCTGCGACACGCGTGGCGGCGGCGTTCTTCCGGCAGCCGGCAGCGGCGGCAACTTGAAGGCGGGCCGGGGCACCGGCTTGGCCCCATCGCCCGCGGGCCTCAGGCCGGCTGGCCGCGGCCGCGGCTCCGATGCCGCGGGCTTCGGTGGCTGAATTTCCGCAGGCTTGCCACGCGAGGCGACACCAGCAGGAGCGATGTAGTCTTCACGTTTCAGCGTCCCGGTCGTCCGCGGAGCAACAGCCGCCACCGGCTTTGGAACGGCAGGAGCGGCAGGCGAGCCGCTTGCAGGAACGGCCCCAGCAGGGCGCTCAGCGGAGCGATCAGGCGGCCGTGATTTTCCAGCGATGAACTCCTTGAGCTTGGCGACCTCTTCGTCGGACATGCTCGCCAAGGCCGAACCCTTGTCCTGGATGCCGGCGCGTGTGCACAGCTCGACCAGCTCCTTGCTGTCGATCTTCAATTCTTTCGAGAGTGTGTAGATGCGAACCGCCACGCAAACGCCTCCGCGCCGGAACGTCCCGGCCACCAGCCCTCAGATCCAATGCCGACACCAACCAGAATACTCCGCCCCAGCCACCGCCGATCACGATTCCACCGGTGGAACCGCCTCCGTCGCTGCAGCCTCGCCCCCGGCATCACCCGCGACCGCCGCCTCGGCCGCATCGGCATCTGCCGTGGCCTTCGCGATCCGATCCTGTTCCCGCTGCTTACGTCGCTCGTCCGCCGCCGCCACCTCGGCCATGGAGGCCCGCTTCTCAGCCTCGGCGACGATTTTGTCGACCGCCTCAGCGGAGAGGCTCCCCATTTCCATGAGATCATCGGGCTCGATCACCGACAGGTCGTCGTAGGAGAGGAAGCCCTCGCCCACGAGCCGTTCGGCCACCGACTCATCCACACCCTCGATCGACGAGAAACCGGTCACCGCCCGCTCGATCTGCTGGTCGAGCTCCTCGCGGGTCATGATCTCGATGTCCCAGCCACAGAGCTTGCTCGCGAGCCGGACGTTTTGCCCGCGGCGGCCGATGGCCAGCGACAACTGGTCCTCTCGCACAAGCACGATTCCACGGCCGAGCATCTGACAAAGGATCACCTCGTCCACCTCGGCCGGCTGCAGTGCATTTGGCACGAGCACCTGCAGGTCCTCGCTCCAGCGCACGATGTCAATCCGCTCCCCACCGAGTTCTTCAACGATGTTCTTGATCCTATTGCCTCGCACGCCAACGCACGCCCCGACGCAGTCGATGCGGTTGTCGGAACTAATCACCGCGACCTTGCTACGGTACCCAGGCTCGCGGGAAATAGCGCGGATCTCGATGACGCCGTCGGCGATCTCGGGAATCTCCTGCTCGAAGAGCCGCTGGACCAACTGGGGACGAATCCGCGACAGGATGATCTTCACCCGACTGCCGACCTTTCGGACCTCGAAGATCGTGGCGCGGATCCGCTCATTCGCGTGATAGCTCTCGCCCGGAATCTGCTCACTTCGGGGCAGAATGGCCTCCGTGGCCCCCAACGACACCGAGGCGGTTGCCCCTTCGACCCGCGTCACCATTCCCGACACCATCTGGCCGACCTGCTCCTCGAACTCGTCGTGGATGGCGTCCCGCTCGGCCTCGCGAATCTTCTGGATGATCACCTGCTTGGCGGTCTGCGCACCGATACGGCCCGACAGTTCGGCCGTGTCGATCTCTGCACCGTCATGCGTGCCGGTGAGACGACCGTTGGCCCTGTCGATCGCGATCGTGATCTGGGCGGTCTCACCATATTGCCGAGAGAGCGCGGTGACGAGCGCTGCTTCGATCGCCTGAAAGACGACCTCTTTGTCGATGTTCTTGTCGCGATGGATGGCATCGACGATTCGCAGGATTTCTTCTGGCTTCATGAATTTCTCGGACGAACGCTCGGCGTATGTCTTGCGACCTGTCAACACGGCCAGCCAAACCAATTGTCCAGACGGTCCGTTCCTGGCGGTCAGTCAGGCGATCCATCCGCACCAACGGATTGGCAACCCGACCTACGGCCCGGCCTTCAGCCTGGCGCATCACCGTCATGTCGAGAAATGGCAATGCCAGCCGCCTGGCAGTTGCAACACTGCCGGCAAAGCCGACGCCATGGGACATGGGCGCCGAAACACCCGACGGTGTTTGGAAAACGATCCGCGATACCAGCAGCCTCTCAACACGTGACGCAACCCGTGAAAGTTACGGCACCTGCGGAAAACTGTCAAGGAGCAAGGGCCCGGATCACGATCGATCCGGCCTGCCCCTGAGGGGTGACCGCCGACGAAATAAAGACGTTTCCAGAGGGATCTCCCCGTCGGGCCGCCCGGATTCGGCAGTCTGGATCGGACTCCTCGAAATTCAGCAGCGGGAAGAGTTCCCCGTGCCGGAGTGCCAGAACGCTGGCCATGCATTCCACCAGCCCGCTGCCCCCCCCCAAGTTGCCGAAGTGACTCTTGGCGGCCACCGTGGGAATCGTCGCCGCGGCCGCCCCGAGCACCTCGTGCATCGCTGCCGCCTCTTCGCGATCGCCTACCACCGTGCTCGCACCGTGGGCGTGGATATGAGAAAGCTCGGCGGCGGTGACATTGGCCATGGAGAGCGCCCGCCGCATGGCCAACGCCAAGGCCTTCTGCTTGAGACCAACGCCCCCCGCAAGGCCCGCATTGCGGGCCGCATGCCCGACGATTTCGCCATGGATCGTGGCTCCGCGTGCCTGGGCATGCTTCAGCTCCTCGAGAATGAACACCGCCGAACCTTCCCCTAGCACCATGCCTTTCCGCGACCTGTCGAACGGACGACTCCAACGGGTCGGATCGGCGCGTGTGGAGCCGGTCGCCGCGTCGTCCTCAAGGGCCACCTGTTCGCTCTGCAGCGCGTGCACCGTCTTCATGGGGTGCACGCGGGTGCCGGTGGCACCCACGACCATGATGTCGGCTGCTCCACGTTGGATCGTGATGGCGGCCTCCCCGAGCGCGAGGTGCCCGCTCGCCTCGCGAAGCGTGAGGGAGTTGCTGGGACCGCGGAGATCGTTGTAGATCGCGATGTGGCTGGCAGGCATGTTGGGCAGGTATTTCAGCAGCCACAGCGGCGTGAGTTGTGGCATGCCATCGGAGGCCCAACGGTCGAATTCAAACGCCCCGTCCGCCCCCCGGCACTTGGCCACGCTGGCAGTGAAATCATCGGGGAGCGTCAGCATGTAGTCGGAGCCGAACACGCAGCCAAAACGTTCCGGCTGCACGCTGCCGGCCTGCGCATCGGCGGCAAAGAGGCCACTGTGGTGGAGCGCTCGTTGGGCGGCGGCCACCGCCATCTGGCTCTCGCGGCACATCACCTTGAGCCCCTTCCGAATCGCTTTTTTCCGCTCCCCGTCGAGTGGCCCGAAATTGTCGATGTCGCCGGTGAAGGCCCGGGCCTCGGCCGCATGACGCAGCGGCAGCCCCGAGCAGGGAAACGACTCCAGCGGGCCGACGCCGCTGCGGCCCTCGACCAGACCGGCCCAGAGATCCTCGAGCGTGAGGCCGAGCGGACAGACGACTCCCATTCCCGTGATCACGATGCGACGGTCTGAAGCAGCACTCATGGCATTCTTTCTGCTGGTTAAATAGTTCCAGTCTGCATTCTGTTTATGCTGGGCGACGCCCGCAGCAGGCCTCATGGTGAATCGGTGAGCCTAGGCTCCACCACCACCACGATGTCGGTCCGCTTGGCGTCGGAAAACAACGCCGGCGAGCCGGCTTTATTCTGACCGGGAACCGGCCACGGCACCAAGCCGAGTCCGATCAACAGCGTGCTGTTGGCGGGCCAGCGAAACCGCTCACCGATGCGAACGGCCGACATTTGCGGCACCTCGATCGGCACCCGCCGCCCATCGGCACCGGGCGGAGTCATCCCCACCGGGGCCATGCGCTCGATCTGGTCGATCCGACAGCGAACCACCGCTTCCACCGCCGTGCCATCCCGCGACATGAGCGGGTGGACATCGATCGACATCGCCTCGTCGCAACTGGATGCCACCGGTTGCCAGCCCGGCCCGGCCGGCGTCATGTCCTGCACATAGGGCCGCTTGCGACCCCCGGTGAGTACCGCCGGAATGCCGTTGGCCGCCAGCACCGCTCCGGTCGGCAGTTCCTCGCAGTCGCTGCGGGATCGAAGCCTGGCGACCAGAGACGCCGCCTCCTCACGCGATGCAATCCAGGCCTGCACCCCGGGCGTGGCCGCCGGAATCGGCCGGAGCATCGGCCGTACGTCATTCCGCCACGCGGGGCTGCCGACGCCCAGCACGCGGACGGCAAACCGGTGCGGCGTGGCGGCGTCGGCCGTGAAGCGGGCGGCAATCTCCTCGACGCGAACCTGCATGTCGGGCGTATGGAAGCAGCGGAGTGTGGACGCATCGGCCGACAGGGAAGCCACGGTATCGCCGTGCCACTGCGGGGATCCCGTCTCCTGGAGCGTCCAATCGATGACATGCCGCTGGCTGCCCGGCCCCGCCCGCCCGACGAAAGGGCTGATGTCATAGGTCTTCCAGACCTGACCATCATCCGCAGGAAGCTGCGCGACGGCGGAAGCCGGCGCAACGACAGCCATGCCAAGCACGACCAGCATGACCGGCATGCCAAGCACACCGACCAGATACGCTCGGTTGGCAAGGACCATGGCCGCTCGTCCTCCAAACACCCGAACTTCGACAACACCCACGCTTCGACAATCGGCCGGCAACGTGAATCGGCTGGCCTCGTGCTTCTCGCTACGAAAGCCGGCCCAGAATCAGGCTGGCGTTGTGGCCACCGAAGCCAAAACTGTTCGACATCGCCACGTCCACCGTGGCATCACGTGCGACGTTCGGAGTGTAGTCGAGGTCGCAGTCGGGGTCTGGGTTTTCAAGGTTGATCGTCGGCGTGATCACACCTCGGTTGATCGTGAGGGCGCAGACGACCAGTTCGATGCCACCGCTGGCGCCGAGCGTGTGCCCAAGCTGGCTCTTGGTACTCGAGATCGCCAGCCGCCTCGCATGGTCCCCAAAAACCCGTTTCACGGCCACGGTCTCCGCCTTGTCGCCCAAGGGCGTGCTGGTGCCATGCGCATTGACATAGTGCACGCGGTCGGCATTCAGTCCGGCATCGGCGAGGGCCATGCTCATCGCCCGCGCGGCACCGCGGCCCTCTTCATCTGGCTGGGTGATATGCCCGGCATCGCCGCTGGCCCCATACCCCATCAGCTCGCCGTAGATGTGGGCACCACGCCGACGAGCATGCTCTAACTCCTCCAGAACAACCACACCCGCCCCCTCGGCGAGCACAAACCCGTCGCGATGCATATCGAAGGGGCGGCTGGCCTTCTGCGGCGCGTCGGAATGAAACGACAACGCACGCATATTTTGAAACCCGGCCAGACCCATCGGCGTCAGCGCCGCCTCACTCCCCCCGGCGACCATGATGTCGGCGTCGCCATACTGGATGGATCGCAGGGCTTCCCCGATCGAATTGGCGGCACTGGCGCATGCCGTGGCGACCGCAAAG
>CAYSPN010000334.1:0-5814 GCA_964432895.1 uncultured Candidatus Kuenenia sp. | reverse complement strand
CGGCACGGCTTCCACGAAAGCCTCGGATTCCTGGCGGGGGGCTCGATGTATGACGACCCGCAGAGCACGCATGTCGTCAACGCGACGAACGCATTCGATCCGGTCGACCGCTTCATCTGGGCGGCGCAGCCGAGCGGCGTGCGGTTCAACGGCGGCCCCGTGTTCAAGACCGACGGCTACATGACCGACTACCTCACCGACCAGGCGATCAATGCGATCGAGGCCAATCGCAACCGGCCGTTCTTCATGTACCTCGCCTACAACGCGCCTCATTCACCGCTGCAGGCCACAAAGACCGACTACGACGCCCTGCCACAGATTGGTGACCACTCGCTCCGCGTGTATGCGGCCATGATCCGCAACCTCGACCGCAACATTGGCCGCGTGCTCGATGCGGTCCGGGATCAGGGGCTCGAGAACGACACGCTCGTGATCTTCACCAGCGACAACGGCGGCGCGAACTACGTCGGCATCGACGATCTGAACAAGCCATACCGCGGCTGGAAGGCGACGTTTTTCGAGGGCGGCCTGCGGGTGCCATTCTTCATGCGATGGCCGGGACGACTGCCCAAGGGGGGGCATGTTGCCGAGCCTGTGACGCACTTCGACATCTACGCCACGGCAGCGGCCGCCGCCGGCGCCACGCCGCCCGTCGATCGCATCATCGACGGCACAAACCTGCTCCCCTTCATCGACAAGACCGCATCGGGGCGGCCGCACGAGGCGCTCTTCTGGCGGAGCGGAAACTACCGGACGATCCGTATGGGCGACTGGAAACTGCAGGTCGACGACACCCGTCGAAAGCAGTGGCTCTACAACCTCGCCGATGATCCGACCGAGCAGCACGACCTTGCCGTCGCGAACCCCGCGAGAGTGGCCGAACTGGCCGCCACCCTCGCGAGGATCAACGCCGAGCAGGCGAAGCCGCTCTGGCCGGCGCTGATCGAGGTGCCGATGTTGATTGACAAGCCGTTGGGCCGGCCGGTGGCCGAGACCGACGAATACATCTATTGGTCGAATTGACCCGTAAAGGGCTTTGCCCCCAGCGGGCGGAGGCCCGCCAAGCGAAAATGGCCCGGAGGGCCATTTTGGCGTGTATTTAATACCGGCCTTCGAAGCCCGCGAAGCCACCGTGGATGATCGTGCTCGAGCCGGCGTCGACCCCAGAGACGCTGGCCGGGCCGGTGATCACCGCCGGCCATTGGCCGTCGGCCTGGGCGATGTTGCCCACGCCCACCACGCGGTAGCCCATCGAGAGCGTCCAGCGTTCGGTCACGTCCCAGGCCACCCCCGTGTCGACCGACCCCAGCCATGAAAACACGCCCAGCGTCGAGTGGACATTGACGGGTGCTCCCGAGGCGAACGTCGCCTGCGTGCCCGCGCCGGTTGCGAGCGAGGTCGTGTTGGTGATCGAGTTGCCGGCGATCATGAACTTCGGCACCGAGGAGAAGCGAACCTGGGGCAGGAACCGCCAGTCGAACTTCGCCCCCACCTGCGCGCCGTAGAGATTGTTGTTCGTGGCGACATTCAGGTCGAGCGTGCCAGGTGCGCCGCTGCCGGGAAAGCTCGTCTGGGTCAGCACGTCCTCGAGCTGGAAGAATCTGAATCCTGCCAACCACATGAGATGGATCGGCCGGCTCGGAGCGGCCGGATCCTGCGAGAGAAACTCAGGCCGTTCCCAGAGCGAGTAGAGCCAGTTGATCTCGACATCGTTGACGAGATCGGAGCGACTGATCGTCTGTGCCGCAGCATTGGTGAGATACGCCGAGGCGGGAGTGCTCCCGACCATCACTCCCTGCGCCTGCGGAATGGCGTCGATTGCCGGCGGGCTGGCCGTGGCGGTCGCGGACGAGCCGATCCCGTACACGCCCCAGTAGATGAACTCAACGCCGTTCTGCTGACGCTGACCGAACCAGCGGCCCACGTGCAGATCGACGCCACCGGGCCAGGTGGCCGCGGCGTTGGTGGTGGTGAGTTGCACGCCACCTGTCGGCTGCATGGTGGCCGCGCCCGCGGGAAGCGTGCGGGTCATCACCAGGCCGCTGGCACCGGCGAACCAGCGGGGCCAGTTTGGCAGCATGTCGGCTGCGGCGCCGACAGGTATGCCGGCGAAGCCACCGGCGTAGAGCGGATCGGCGATGTACATCGGCGGCGGCTCACCCACGGTGGGCAGTGCTGTCTCGGAGCCAGAGGGCCGTGCTGAAAGCGGTTCGTCAGGTGCCGTTCCAAGAGTGTGAACTGGCGGCTGCACTGGAGGGGCCACATCGTTTGGCGTCGGCAGCGGCTCCTGCGGCCGGCCGGTTCTGGCCAGCAACGCCACACAGAGCACGGCAGCCCACTGCCAGCCATCCGCACCGCGACGCGGCGACCTCGCGGCGTTCATGATCGATTGGAGCAGTGAAGACACCATTGGGGGCACACTCAAACGCGGAGGCGGAAAGCGGCCGACGACGACCGAGCCGGAAGGGTCTGGAAACGCTGACCTGCGGTCAAGCCCGCTTTCTGTCCAGGACACGGCTCCGGAGCCACCCATTCGACGGTACACTCGCAGGGCACGGCCGGCCGACGGATCGCTCATGCCACACGCCTCCGTGCAATCCCAAAGCCCATCCTGCCAGACCGCCGCAAACACCGTCGTCGTGGAAGCCTGAGAAAGATGCCCGGTTCACGTAAACAGCGGCACACGCGGGCATCGGCGCTGGCCTGGCTCGATCGCCGGATCAATTTCGAACGCGCGATGCCGGCTGCTGCGACTCCCGGGACGTTTGGGCTCGCACGGGTGCGACGGCTCCTGGCCACCATCGGGAATCCGCACCACCAGTTTCCGGTGGTCCACGTGGCGGGCACCAAGGGAAAGGGGTCGACCGTCGCCATGCTGGCCGCGGTGCTCCAGGCGGCCGGCCACCGGGTGGGCCGCTACCTGTCACCGCATGTCGACGCCCTCGAGGAACGCATCTGCATCGGCGACCGGCCAATCTCCGCCGCCGACCTCGTCCGGGCCTTCAACGTCGTGATCCCGGCCGTCGACGAGATGGACCGCGCCGCCAGCCGCCGCGGCAGCAGTGGCCCGACCTGGTTCGAGGTGCTGACCGCTGTGGCATTCGTTCATTTTGCGAGGGCCCGCGTCGATCTCGCCGTGCTTGAAACCGGTCTGGGGGGGCGACTCGACGCCACGAACGTCTCGCAACCGGTGCTGTCGATCATCACGAGCATCAGTCTCGACCACATGCATCTGCTCGGCTCGACGATCGGCCAGATCGCCACGGAAAAGGCTGGCATCATCAAGCGAGGCTGTCCGGTGATCTCCGCTGCAATCCATCCCGAGGCACAGCGGGTGATCGAGTCGACCGCAGCGCGTCGCCGTGCGCCGCTCGTGCAGTTGGGCCGTGATTTCGAGGCCGCGTATCTGCCGCCGGATGCGGGCGATGCGATTCACGACCCTCTCGCTCCCGGCCGCGTGGCGGTGACGGTGGCCGCCGCACAGACTGCCCAACCCCGTGTCTTCCCGCTGGGCATGCGAGGCGGCCACCAGGCGATCAATGCGGCGGTCGTCGTGATGGCGGCCCGCAGCCTCGATGCCCGCCATATTCGCGTGACCGACCGGGCGGTGGCGAAAGGGCTGCTTTCGGTCAGCCTGCCGGCGAGAATCGAACGGATTGGTGAGCGTCCGCTCGTCATCCTCGATGCCGCGCACAATGTCGCCTCGATGGAGTCGCTGGTGGCAACGCTCGCGCCGGCGGCACGGGCCTTCCGCCCAACAGTGCTCCTCTTCGCCGCCAGCGCCGACAAGCAGATCACTGAGATGCTGATGGTGGCGCGAGGCCGCTTCGACCACGTCGTGATCACCCGCTACGCCACAAACCCTCGGGCCGCGACAGTGCCGCAACTCGTGGAGGCCTGCCAGCGGGCGGGCCTGCCCGCGCCGCAGGTGGCGACAGCGCCAGCCGAGGCACTGAGGCTGGCCCGATCATTGGCGACGCCCCGCGGCCTGATCTGCGTGGCCGGCAGCTTCTTCCTCGCCGCCGAGATCCGCGCAGTCATGTGACGAGGGCTCAATCCCGCTCGCGAAGCGCGTCGACTGCCTTCGCCAGCACCGGATCCACCCGTCGTGGCAGCGATGACTGAGACTCTGGCTGCGCCGGCCCGACCACGCCCCCCTTTGCCGGCACCACGTCGCGAATCCGCCGCCACGCCTGCAAGGCCTCGAGCTGCCTGCCGGTGGGCGTGATCTCGCAGCCGCGGTCGGGACTCACGCCCCAATCCGCATCGCTCTCATCCTCGTGGCTCCGCCGGTGAATGTTCGTGCGGCTGGGACGCAGATACTCCGACGTCGTGAGCTTCAGCAGTCCGCTGCCATCCGACAATGGCATGATCGACTGGACGGTTCCCTTGCCGAACGAGCGGTTGCCCACCACGATCGCCCGACCGTGATCCTGCAGGCAGGCGGCCACCACCTCTGCCGCGCTCGCTGTGAGCCCGTCGACCAGCACGGCCATGGGGACGTCGCCGAGGGCGGCACCACGCGTGGCACGCCGCACATCGAGTGCCGCCGCGTCGTCGCCGGATGCTCCGCTCTCACCCGCACCCCGTCCCCCCAGGCCGCGGCCTTTGGTAGACACGATCACGCCATCGTCGAGAAAGACATCGCAGACCTCCACCGCGGCCGAGAGCAGTCCGCCAGCATTGCCACGGAGGTCTACTATCAGTAGCACGCCGCTGGAGCCCTGCTGCTCCGCTTCAACCTTCTGATTCGCTTCACCCTGCTGATTCGCTTCACCCTGCTGCTTGGCATCCGCCATGCGACTTGCAATCGCTTCCACGGCACGGCGAAGTTCGTCAGCGGTGCGTTCGCCAAAGTTCGCGATGCGAATGATCGCCGCAGCGGGCTCGCCTTCGATCGCCCACTCCCACGAGCCGTCCTGCCGCCGGCGGTCACCCAGCACGCTCTCTGTCTTCACAGCCTCTCGTACCAGCGCGATGTCGCGTGCCGGCCCATCAGTCGCTTCGCCCGCTGCCGGCGCCGCCAGAGGTGACGCGACGGAGAGCAGCACTGGGGTGCTGGGCCGGCCCCGCAGACGTCGAAACGCGTCCTCGAGCGGCATCTGCAGGGTGGAAATCCCATCGATGGCCAGGATGCGGTCGCCTGCGGCGATCCCTGCATGCCAGGCGGGCGAGCCAAGCACGGGGCTTACGACCGTGATGCCGCGGTGGGCCTCCGCCCTGGTCAACTCCACGCCCACGCCGCCGAATTCCTGATCGAGCAGACTCTCCAACTGGTCGCGACGGTCGCCGACCATGAAGGCGGAATGCTCGTCGAGCCTGGAAAACACTCCCTCCATCGCCGCGTCAAACAGGCTCTGCTGGTCGACAGGCTCGAGATACACGCGGTCAATCGCCCCGAGCACCTCGGCAAAGCGGCGACCGTGGCCGGCGCGGTCACGGGCCAGCCAGGCCACCACCGCTGTGGCGACCATCATGAGCAGCACGAAGAGGTTGCGTTTGGGCATGGCGGTGGTCGGGGCGGGCGGGGTCAGCCGGCGGTGGAGACGAGCGGATCGGCCGTGAGCGTCTGCCCTTTGGCTACCACGGTCACGCCTCGCGGCGAAACCGTCAAGCCCCGGGCGGCATCCTCCGCGGGGTCAAAGCCGATCGACATGCCCGGCGGCACCTGGACGCCCTTGTCGATGATGGCACGACGCACCCGGGCGTGGCGGCCGATGTCGACCCCCTCGAAGAGAATGCTCTCCTCGACCCAGGCAAAACTGTTCACCCGCACGCCGGGGCCAATGATCGAGCGGGTCACCCGGCCGCCGG
>CAYSPN010000333.1:0-3306 GCA_964432895.1 uncultured Candidatus Kuenenia sp. | reverse complement strand
ACGGCGAGCGAGTGGACGTCGACCTCGTAGACCGCTCCTTCCATGTCGTAGAAGTAGACGAGGTTGGCCGGGTCGGTGAGATGCCGCATCACCGCCGTCATGCGGCCCACGAGCTGGTTCTTCACGTCGCACGCCCGGACGGTGCCCTTCGCGTCGATGAAATAGGGGCCGATGATGAGCTGCTGAGACTCCTCGTGGATCATCCGGTTGGCGTGCGTGCCACCGACGCTCTCCGGCCGCACCTCGAGGCTCATGTCTGGGCCGACGGCGTAGAGCTTGTCGCTGCTGCCCTTGGTCGAGTGCGGCGGATAGGTGAGGAACCAGAGCCTGCCTGCCCAGGGCACGACGGCACCGATGCCACACTCGCCGTTGCCATTGAAAGCCGCCAGGTGCGGGTAGATACCGCTGATCTCCAGCGGCGCGGCGGACGGCGTGCCGGTCGGAATCGCCGGCTGCCCTGCTGCCTCGATCGCGGCTGCCGCAAACGCGAGGCAGGCGGCAGCCAGCGTGCCGCAGGTGCGGAAACGGCGGTGGCACTGATGATCGGGCATGCGAGTGTCTCCTGCGAGTGGATGCGGCTGACGCCATCACTTCGCGAGGAGAAAATCGCCAAAGCCCCGCGGAGTGATGATCGCCTCGCCCGGCTGGTCCATGACCAGGCCGGTGTTCTTGTTCGACCAGTAGACCCGTGCCGTGTTGATCATGCCAGTGGGGTCGGAAAGGATGAAGCCCGCATCGCCGCGGAGCTTCAGCTCGGCCTTGGGGTCGACGCCAAGCACCGTCCACGGCAGAGTCGCCGTCACCGTGTAACCGTCGCCTCGGACCGCGACGGTGGGAGTGATGTCGGCCAGGAGCTTCACCTGGTCAAAGGCGACGGTCATCACCGGACTGGTGAAGTTGTGCTTGTCGGAGACCGGTGCGCCGGGGGCCACCGGCTTCAGGAGCACCGCCGCCGGCTTGCCATTGAAGTTGGCCATCAAGATCCGCAGGTCGCCGGCCACGGCTTGGCCGGCCTTGTTGCCGCTCGGGCTGAGCTGGAAGTCGACGCAGTCGCCGGTCTTGAAGAGCAGGCGGTACTCGTTGCCGCCGTTCTTCCATGGCGTCGGATCGTTGACGTTGTAGGAAACGTAAAGATTGTCCGCGTCATAGGCAGCGCGAAACTCGGCAGTCACGGGCTGCCCTTCGTTTGCGATCCGCAGCGGCTTGACCGGCTTCCAATCGACCTGCCCCTTGGCGTCTTTCTGGGCAACGGCGATGGAATACGGCTCTGGCGGCCGGGCGGCGGCCAGGCCACGGCGAGTGTTGTCCTGATCGGCCGTCACCAGGGTTTCCTGGGTCAGGTTGAGATCGGGCGCGGTAAAGCGGCGGATCGACTCGAGTCCTTCGATGCGGATGATGTTGCAGGCCTGGTCGGCGGGCATGGCGCCGGTGCACCGCACCACGCCATCCGCCTGCCGGCTGATCAGACCGCTGAAATGCTCGCCACGGCCGCACAGGGAGGCGAAGGAGATCGCCCGCAGGGCCTCCTCGTTTTCCGGCCGCGGAATGCCGGGAATGCGGTCGTCCTTCGTCAGGATGTCGACGAAGACGCCGTCGGTGGTCAGGGAGTAATCCTCGCCCAGGTTGCCGCGGATCATGAAGACGCCATCGGCATCGCCACACGTGTGCACGATGCCGGCGATCTTCAGACAACCGATCAGCATGCCCGGCTTCGGCATCGGCGCCTTGTGCGAGCCGTGCACCTGGTGATAGGGCGAGAGATATTTCCAGAGGATTGTTCCTTCACTCTTGGTGAATCCGGCGACATAGACCTTGTTCTGGAGCGTGATGAAGCCCACCACGAGGTCCTTGCCCGGCACTGGCACGGCCTCCATCAGGCTGAACTCCGTCGGCAGCTTGGTGAAGCCATCGGCCCCGAGCACCGGGCGTCCATCGTCCCGGAACCGCACGGGCTTCACCTTGAACAGCCCCGTAGTGTCGGCGGTCTTCAGACACCCATGGGCAAAGAAGCTGAAGTCTGCCGGGTCGACCCGGCCGCCGCCGCCGAAGCCGCCGATCGGCAGGGCGACACCATCGGCCCCCACCGGCTTGCCGTCGATCACCATGTGCTTCTTGAGCGACGGGATGACCTCGCACTCCTTCTTCTGCACATACCCGTCGTTAGTTCGTCGCGGAGCTCCAGGTCGCCCGGGCCTTCGAGCATGATCACGACCCCATTGCGGAGCGTCATCTCGGCCGCACCGCCGAGGATCGCCACCCGTCCGGCGGCAAGCGACTGACCGATCGCCAGCGGTGAGTCTGGATCTTCGGCAAGCAGGAACCGTGTGTTCGTGACGGTGGCCAGAGGCTCCACGGCCGCCGTCTGATCGGCCGGAATTCGCCTGTGCTGGATCGACGCGATGAAGTTCGTAAAGAACAGCACTGCCGCGGCGGCGGCCACGAGCACGCCCGACGCGAAGGAGGCAAGGAGCCACCGCGGTCGCGCGGCTCGATGAGCCGGCTCCATGGGCGGCATCGCATGGGGGCCGAGCGCGGCATAATCCCATTGGAGCGCAGAGTGAAGCGCCATGAACTCGCGAAACTCGCGGCGAGCTTCTGGGCTGCGGCCGAGCAGGTCGAGCAAATGCTGCTCGTCGCCCTCCGACTGCACGCCGTCGGCGATCCGATTGAAGAGGGGCTGCCAGGCGGCTTTAACGCCGGATGCTTTCATGTGAAGGCCTCCTGGGCGATCGCTCTCTGGATGCACAGGAGCAGGGCATGGCGGATCCGCCGCAGCCGGTCGGAGATCGCCTTGGGCGTGGTCTCGCCCTCCGATGCGATCGCATTCACCGAAGCTCCCGGCTCATACCGCCGCATGACGAGTTCCCGCTGCTCGGCCGAGAGCTTCTGGAGGCAGGTGGCCAGCGCCATCCGTCGGGCCTCGAAGGCCTGGTGCTCGGTGCCCGCCTCGTCGGCCATCAGACCGGCCAGGGCGTCGTCGAATCGGGCCCGCTGCCGCTGCCGCCGCTTGAGCAAGGACATGGACTGGTATTGGGCAAACCGCATCGCCCAGGGGAGAAACTCGCGGCCGGAGTCGAATTCGGCCGCCTTCTGCCAGAGGACGAGATTGGTCTCCTGGAGCACGTCGTCGGCCTCGATCGGGTTCCAGACCATCGTCAGAATGAAGGCATGGAGCTGCCGCTGGACGCGGGTGATCTCGGTCACGAATTCAGCGGATGCCGACATGAAACTCCCCTCTAGAAACACTTATCCGAGCCCCCGGAAATCCCGCAGCGAGGAATTTCCCGTGCATTTGAGAGGGTTTTA
>CAYSPN010000332.1:0-1573 GCA_964432895.1 uncultured Candidatus Kuenenia sp. | reverse complement strand
GCCGGCGCCGGGTCGGTCGGGTCGTCAGCGGGCACGTAGACGGCCTGCACCGAGGTGATGGCCCCCTTCGACGTAGACGTGATCCGCTCTTGAAGCGCGCCCATCTCCGTGGCGAGCGTCGGCTGGTAGCCCACCGCGCTCGGCATGCGGCCCAAGAGTGCGCTCACTTCGCTGCCTGCCTGCGAAAAGCGGAAGATGTTGTCGACGAAGAGCAGCGTGTCGGCGCCGGTCGTGTCGCGGAAGTATTCCGCCATGGTCAGCGCGGAGAGCGCCACGCGGAGACGGGCTCCCGGCGGCTCGTTCATCTGGCCGAACACCATGCAGGTCTGTTCGATGACGCTGCGGCCCGTGTCGCCGATCTTGGCTTCCTGCATCTCGAGCCAGAGGTCGGTGCCTTCGCGGGTTCGCTCACCGACGCCGGCGAAGACCGAGTAGCCGCCGTGGGCGCTGGCAATTCGGGCGATCAGTTCGGTGAGGATGACCGTCTTGCCCAGACCGGCACCGCCGAAGAGACCGGCCTTGCCGCCGCGGACGAACGGCGTCAGCAGGTCGATCACCTTGATGCCCGTCTCGAAGAGTTCGGTCTTCGTGGACAGTTCCGTGACGGGCGGCGGATCGCGATGGATCGGCCACCTTTCCGCCGTCTTCACCTCGCCACGGTTGTCGATCGGTTCGCCGAGCAGGTTGAAGACCCGCCCGAGCGTGGCCGGTCCTACCGGCACGGAGAGCGGGCCCCCAGTGTCGATGACGTCAGCGCCGCGGATCAGGCCGTCGGTGCTGCCCAGCGCGACGCAGCGAACCTTGCCGCCGCCGAGGTGCTGCTGAACCTCACCGACAAGGTGCAGTGACACACCCTTTTTTTCGCTGTCGATGCGGACGGCGTTGTAGATCGCGGGGATGCTGTCCTCCGCAAACTCGACGTCGAAGGTCGAGCCGATCACCTGCGTGACGTGTCCGATGGTTCTGCCTGCTGCCTTGGTCGCCGTCGCCATGATGGTTCCTGTTCGTGTAACGATCGAAAGTTGGGATGTCTTGGAGGGGATGTCTTGCTTGCGTGCTATTGTTTCAACGCCTCGACGCCGCCGAGGATTTCCATGATCTCGCCCGTGATCTGTGACTGTCTCGCCCGGTTGTAGCGACGCGACAGGTTCTTGATGAGGCCGGCGGCATTCTCGCTGGCTGCCTTCATGGCGACCATGCGTGCCACCTGCTCACTCACGGCCGCATCCAGAAAACACTTGAAGAGCCGTGACAGAAAACTCGCCGGCAGGATCTCCTCAAGGATGCTCTCCGCCGAGGGATAGAAGTCGTATTCCTGGGACGCCAGTTTGGACGTGGCCGCCCCGGCAGCCGCTCCGCCCGCGGCCGGGGCCCCGGCGATTTCGGGGGCCTTCAGCGGGAGGAGCATCTCGGTGACGGCTTCCTGCCTGGTGATGCTGTGAAACCGCGTGTAGACGACGTCGAGCCGATCGATTTTCCCAGCGGCGTAGGCCTCGAGGTAGGCCCGGCCGATCGGCATCACAGCGTCGAACGCGGGCTTGTCCTCAAACGAGGTGTAGCGTTCGTCCATGGT
>CAYSPN010000331.1:0-2138 GCA_964432895.1 uncultured Candidatus Kuenenia sp. | reverse complement strand
TCGGCATAGCGGCCGATGTCACCAGCCACGGCGGTGAAGATCGCGTCGATCCGGGCGTCGGCCCGCTCCCGCGCCAGACGCTTGCGAATGTCGTCTTTCACCGAGTCGAGCGGCTCGAACTGGGTCGTGTCTTCAGCTTTCTGCTCGTCTTTCTTTTCATCTTTCTTTTCTTCTGCCTTCTTTTCTTCTGCAGGCTTCTCTCCGGCAGGCTTCTCTCCGGCAGGGGCCGCGTCTGGTTTGGCGGCTTCGGGAGCGGGTTTTGCCGTCGCCGGATCAGCGGGCTTTTCCGTTGCGTCGGCAGGCTTTTCGGCCGGCTGCTTGAACGCCACGGTCCGGAACGGGCTGCCGCCGATGGCGGCACCCTTAGGAGTGGCGGGGGGAGCCTCCGGCTTCACTTCGGCTGGCTTGGGAGCCGCAGCTGGGTCGGCGGGCTTTACAGGCGTTTCAACTGGCTTGGCGTCTGTCGCTACGGGCTTGGCGTCAGTGGCCACCGGCTTGGCCTCAGGCTCGGTCGCCTTCACCTCGGGAGCAACGGGCTTGGCTTCCGCAGATGCCGGCTTCGCGCGGAACATCGATGTCTTGTTCTTCTCGTAGTATTCGGCGACCTGCTCGTCGGTCACCTCCTTGGCAGCCTCGTCTTCGAAGAGTCCCCGTTTGGCAACGAGGTATTCGTATTGCACCCGATGCGGCTCCCGAAATCCGGGATCGGCACTGCGGGCCTGGGGGAGGTCATTTTTATACGTGTTGTAGTAAGCACGGAGCGCCGACTCCGACGGCGCAGGCACCGCCTCGGCAAAGTTCTCCACGACGACCGGCACGGCTTCCACCGTGGCCCTCTGCTCGAGCCGACGGAAGTAGTCCCACTGCCAGCCCGGGGGATCGGCATTGAAGGCCGACTGGTGGAGCATCAGCATCGTCCGGGCGGCCAGTTCCGTGCGGAGCACCTCGAAGAGGTCCCTTTGCGTCAGGGGGAACGGCCCAAGCCGCAGCTTGGAGAGGATTTCGTCGAACTGATCCTGCCGCACGAGGTTGCCAGTCCATTGACCCAGGAAATCGTTGATGCTCTGGTCGCTCACCACGATGCCATTGGCCTTGGCATCCTGGGCCAACAGGGTTGTTTGTACGGTCTGTTCCTCCCCCTCGGGCAGCAGCGGCATGCGTGACGGATCGCGGCCACCAGCTGCGGCCGACTCCATCAGAAAACGATTCACGAGCGACCGCATGGCGACGGTCCGCTCCAGTCCGCCTTCCCGGAGTTCGCCGCCTTTCCAGGTGACGGCCACGGGATCCTGAGACGTGGCGGGGCCGCCCATCTGTAGAAAGGGGGGCAGCACGAAAAACGCCAGCATCGCCAGAATCGCCACGCAAACGAGCAGGGAACGCTGGTATTTGCGAAAAATTTCAAAGGAGCCGACCATGGCACCGCCTGTAGCTATTCTCGGACGGCAGAACCGCCGAGGCTTGACAAGGAACTTGGAGGCAGGGTAACGCTTGGAGACCTGCGGACAGGCCGCAGATTGTAGCGCTGGGCCGGTTTGCGCCAATCCCGATGCTGGCACCTTTCACCAAAACCCTTCCCAGACGACGCCCCACACGATGGCCAAAAAGACCTCAAAGCGACCGCCCGCCAAGCGAGCCCGACCCTCATCGACCGAGGCTGCCGCCCCGAAGGGCGATTTCCAGCTCGTGATCGTCGAGAGCCCCGCCAAGGCAAAAACCATCGAGAAGTATCTGGGGTCGGGATTCGTGGTGAAGGCCTCGATCGGGCACATCCGCGACCTGCCGAGCAAGGCCCCGCGGGGCTCCAAGCAGGCCGTTCCGGGCGTCGATCTCGACCACGACTTCGCCCCTACCTACGAAATCGACGACAACAAGACGAAGACCGTCTCCGAGCTCCGCCGGCTCGCCAAGGGGGCCAGCGAGGTCTGGTTCGCGACCGACTTGGATCGTGAGGGGGAGGCGATCGCCTGGCATCTCACGCAGGTGCTCGGCGTCGATCCAGCCCACGCCAAGCGGGTGACGTTCGACGCGATCACCAAAGCCGAGGTGCAGCGGGCCTTCCGGGAGCCGCGGGTCATCAACATGCCGCGGGTCGAGGCCCAGCAGGCGCGGCGGATCGTCGACCGCATCGTGGGCTA
>CAYSPN010000330.1:0-3765 GCA_964432895.1 uncultured Candidatus Kuenenia sp. | reverse complement strand
TCCATACGACATCCCCCGGAAAAGTCATTCACGCCACCCCGTCGACATCGGACAGCCGAAGCGACAACTCCGGATGCTAGGCCGGTAGTGACCGGGCCGCAATTGGCCATCCGGCCAATACGCTCGCCTGCCGGGCCTAGCCGTCGAGCCCGGCGTCGGGAATCTGGTCACGAATTGCCCGCACAAGGGCGGCCCGTATTCCCTTGCTTGCGCTGCGGGCTTGGATGGAGAGGGGTTCCCATGCAAGCCCGAATCGCGAGCGAGGGAATCCGTCTTGCGGACCCAACAAAACCTCAGCTTCCTATCACAAGTGGGTTGAATGGAGTGACGAGGACGGTGTCTCCATCGGGAAGTGCCCTGACCTCATCTCTGGCATCCACGGCGATGATCAAGTCCGTGTGTCCGCGGACCTGGCCCGGGTCGTCGAGGAAGTTGTCGCCCACTTCGAACAGTCCGGCCGGCAGCTACCGCCTCCCCGCGTGCGTCCCATGCAAGAGGTCGGGTGAACAGATAGGTGAATTCGTGCCGCCATTTGGCAACCGGCAAAATCACTCCCGTCCCGAATTACCTGAAGCGCTCTGGCACGTTTTGCCATCAAAGCAGGAATGGCCATTTGGCCAATAGGCTGGCCCGCCCGGGCATGCCACCCTCATGAGAGATCTGGGCTTCAGATCGAACAACCTTCTGGCCGCCCCCCGGCCGCTCTCTCCATACGATCCGCCGGAAGACATTCACCATGAGCAGACACCGCTGCGCCGCCGAGAAGGCCCCGTCGCCCGCCTTGCACCACCGCTTGCACGCGACGCTCGCGGCAACACTTCGTGCCATGATCGGACTTGGCTCGATCCTTCCACTGACCGCCCTCACTTTGATCCCCCTTGCCATCACACCAACCGTCAACGCGGCTGCTCCAGCACAGCCCACGATCATCTGGGCCTCGTCCCCGGTGCGGCCTGATGAAACGGTCGTGATTGCCGGCGACGCGCTGACAACCAGCGAAGCCCCAACCGTCATTGAACTGATGCCTCTCGCCAACGGCCCGGCAGGCTCGCCGCCGGCAGGGCCTGAATCCGAAACACCCGCAATTCCCGCATCAGTCGGATGGCAGCCGCAGCCGCTTCTGCGAGGCGACGCGGAGAGCATCGCCGCCGTGATCCCGGCAGCGTGGCCTCAGGGTGTCTGGGCCTGCCGGGTGAAACGGGGCGACGCAGCCTCCGCCCCGATCGTGCTCAACGCCCCAGTAGTGTGGTGGATGCAGGGCGATGCAGGAGAGACTTCCACACCAGGCGGCAGCGTCCGCGTGTTCGGCCACTCGTTCCGCTTTCCCGAGACTGCTGAACCTGCCGCTGTGAAACCCGCCGCCGCGTTGCGGGCCGACGATGGTTCAGTCGTGCCGCTTACGGTCACCGACGCCACGCCCTACGCCCTCTCGCTCCGTCTTCCGGCTGATGTAAAGCCCGGCCGGTACCGACTCTGGGTGCACAACGGCCTCGGCGGATCCGCCGGCTGGCGGCTTGCCGGCACGCTCACCGTCGCGGCTCCGCAAGCCTGGAAGACCGACCGCTTCAACGTCCGCGACTTCGGCCCCAAGCCCGAGGAGGCGATCCTCGCGGCGATCGCCAAGGCGAAGGACAACGGCGGCGGCATCGTCTTCCTGCCCCGTGGCCGCTACGGGCTCTCGAAGCCGCTCGAACTTCCCGACGGCGTTGTGCTCTCCGGCGAATCCAAGGAACTGGTGAACATTTTCTGGCCCGACTTCGAAACGCCGCCGCTGCATCTCGTTCGCGGCAACCGCTTCGGCCTCGAAAACCTCTCGCTTTATTGTCAAAACCACCGCACGGTGATCTCCATCGAGCCGAAGTCCGACGGGGCGTTCGTCCGCAATGTTCGCATCCGGGCCAACTGCTACTTCATGATCGAAAGGCCCGGCGAGCCGTTTCGCGACCGCTCGGGGCCGAAGAGCAATCGTGACATCGGCGCCGGCATCGCCGTGCACGGAAAGAACTTCGAGATCCGCGACTGCGACGTGCTGGCCAGCGACATCGCCCTGTTCGTGCGAGACACCCGCCAGGGCCGCGTGGTCGGCAACACGTTTCTCTACGGCGGCCGCGGCTACCGGATCGAGTCGAGCCGGGAACTCGTCTTCGAGAACAACACGGTCGAGGGTTTTGACCTGACCGCGATCGGCAACGACATCGGAACCTTCTGGTCGAACGCCTGCACGAACCTCTATTTTGCGAAGAACACGCTGCGGCGAATGTTCGGTGCCGACCGAGAGATGATGACGCTCGATGCGGGCGGCGGTGCCTACATGGGCACGATTGCGGCAGTCGATGGCAACCGCATCACGCTCGCCGCCGATCCGGTCTTCAAGGACTATGCGCCCAAGCCGCACCTGAATTGGGCCGGGGCTGCCGTGATGATCCTCGAAGGCAAAGGAGTCGGCCAATACAGAATCGTCACCGGCCATCAGGGCCGCGACTGGGAGATCGACCGGCCCTGGACCGTCGCGCCCGACTCCACGTCGAAAATTTCGATCGTGCCCTTCCGCGGCCGCAACCTCTTCATCGGCAATGCCTGCGAAGACGGCGGTCCGTTCCAGATCTACGGCAGCGGGCACGAATGCATCGTGGCGGAGAACACGGGCCGAAGGATGGACGGTTTTCTCGTCTGGGGACTCGATCCGCACGACTGGGGCCAGCAGCCGACCTGGTATTGCCAGTTTCTCGACAACCGGATCCTGGAGGGCAACGCCTACGGCCATCGCACCGGCGGCTTCGGCACGGCGGCAGCTGGACAGCCCGGCGACGGCAAGGGGCGGAGCATCCGCGACGTGCTCTTCCGCCGCAACGGGTGCCAGAACAATTCCTCGATCTCGATCGGAGGTAACCTCCATGGGGCCTTGGTCGAACACAACGTGATCGAACACGCCGACGTGGGGGTGCATGTCAGGCGGCCCGCCAGCGGCGTGCTGCTGCGGGCCAATCGGACCGACGACGTACCCACACCCACCGCCGGCGATGGCCTCGCGACGGCGACGATCGTGCCCTGACGCCTGTCGCCGGATGGCCGCGCTCGCACATGTGCTCGGGAATTGGATAATGAGGCTGCACGATCTGCTGAGAATGACGGTTCGGTTTCAAACGGCATGGACCGGGGGCCGTCCCTCACTTGCGCTTCGGGCTTGGATGAGAATCGGGGTTCTTTCATGTCCATCACTATCCGCCTCCTGCTCATCGACGACCATCCGGTGATGCGGGCGGGCCTTGCCAATCTGCTCAACTCGGAGCCCGGCTTCAGTGTCGTCGGCCAGGCCAACGATGGCGCGCAGGGGGTGAAGCTGTGGTCTGAACTCCGCCCAGACGTCTGCCTGCTCGACATCACGATGCACGGCATCGACGGGATCGAGACCCTGCGTCGGATCCGCCAACTCTCGGCCGACGCGAAAGTGCTGATGCTGACGTCGTCGGAGGCGGCCGAGGATGTCGCCCAGGCACTGAAGGCGGGCGCCTGCGGCTACGTCACGAAAAACATCGAGCACGAGGAACTCGTGGCCGCGATCCGCCAGGCCCACGCCGGCGGCCGGCCGATCGGCAGCGACATCCGTGCCCTCCAGGCGGCGCATCGTCCCGGCCATGAACTCCTCTCGCCCCGCGAGATCGAGGTGCTCGGACTGATGCGGGAGGGCTTCACCAACAACGACATCGGCCGGCTGCTCGGCATCTCCACGCGGACGGCCAAGGCCCACGTGGCCGCCGTCATCGA
>CAYSPN010000329.1:0-1826 GCA_964432895.1 uncultured Candidatus Kuenenia sp. | reverse complement strand
TCCGCCGGCATGCAGAACACGTTCGTTTCGGCGCCACGCACCGCTCCGTCGAGTGGTCGGTCTGCGTGGGGCGGCCGCAGCACGTTTGGCGGCGGTTTCTCCGGTGGGGGATTCGGCGGCGGCGGCGGCCGCGGCTGGTAGACCTGCACGTTCAACCAGAATCGAGTACGATGTGCCAAAGAAAGGGTGGTCGATGAACAGACTTCGTCGGGTTTGGGTCGTCGCTGTGCTGGTCGCTGTTGCCGCGGCTGTCTGTATCGGCGCGGCCGAGATCCCGGCCGGCGTCGTCAACTGGAGCGACGGCCCCCTCTGCTGGAGTGACTTCTGCGCCACGCCTCCTGTGGGGATCGAGCAGACGAACTGGGTCGCGTCACCGAAGCTGGTCATCACGTGGTCGGCGACCTTCACGGCAACGCGCAAGGGGGCGACGTGGACGGCCATCGTGACCTCACTCGCGGTCACGAACTACGTCGACCGTGCGAGTTCGTGGGCCGTTTCTTCGCGCACGTCGGCCGAGGCGCTCTACCACGAGCAGCTCCACTTCAATCTCCATGAGGTCTACCGTCGACTCCTGGAGAGCACGCTCCGTCCGATGTCGTGTCAGGCGAGCACCGACTCTGCCAGTCTAAAAGCGTTGAATGGCCTTCTCAACTCCACCAGTGCTGCGATCCTCGAACGCGCCGAAGCGGCGCAGCTTGCCTTCGACCGTGAGACCGCGCACGGCACCGACCTGCGGACCCAGGCCGTGTGGGAAGACCGCATCGCTGACTGGCTCGCACATCCGGCCGCGGCACCCTAGGGGAGCCCCTTTCCATCGGATCGGATCTCCCAGGGAGGCGTCGCAGCGCCGTTGGCGGATTCGCTTCCGCCGAAGCCAGTTCCCGACGAGCGCGTCGCTTCGCTGCTTGCGTGACCGCGCGGGCGGCCTCACTCCTGGAATAGCGCGAGCGAAACCCCGAGCCGAGGCGCGGGTAGATAGAACGCACAGGATGACACGCCAGCCCTCCTGTGCGAGACCTCTTTCACGCCAAACGGGGCGGCCTACCGAGGCCGCCCCGCCTCCGTGTCCGGCTTGGGCGGTGCATCTCACGCGACTCGATCCGCCCTGAAATGCCATCCCGCGCCGACGAAGGCCGCTTGCCCGAGAGAGATTCCCCCGTCGCCGCACGGGGTCCACTCGTTGGTTACGACTCGGAATCCCGCCGCTTCGACTTGCTGGCGGAAGGCGGTCGCGATCGCATCGTTCACCGCCACGCCCCCCGAGAGGCAGACGACGCCAATGCCTAGATCCGTCGCGACACGGACGGCCGCCGCGGCTGTCCCCCGCGCCAACAGGCTCTGCGCTGTTGCGGCAACGTCGGCGAGCGACTCCCGCTTCGCCATCTCCACGAGCGCAGCGAATCCACTCACGAGATCCACTTCGAGCCGTCCCTCCACCTCGCGGAGCGGAGCCTCCACGTCGCGCGCAGTCCCTCCGCGGGCCGCCGCCTCCAGTCTCATCGCTGGCTCGCCCTCGTACGTCCTCTCGCGGCAGATGCCAATCCATGCCGCCACCGCGTCGAGGAAGCGGCCGCCGCTCGTCGTCCACGGGGCGTTGGCTCCATGCTCGATCTGATACACCACGGCGTCGGCCGCCTCTCGCGAGAGGCCGCGGCGCTCCAGGTCCTCGCGCAACGCGACTTCGTGCATGCCGCCCGCGGAGAGGTTGCCGGCGGCCGCGCGCAGCGGGAATCGAGTCGCCGCATCGCCACCCGGCAGACGCACCGGCCGCAACGACCCGACTCGCTCCACCCCTCGTCCACGGCCGACGAACACTTCGCCGCCCC
>CAYSPN010000328.1:0-2333 GCA_964432895.1 uncultured Candidatus Kuenenia sp. | reverse complement strand
CAACATGGCCCATGCCTTCGCCCGCGGCGCCTGGTCGCTGGGGGCGCTGCGGTTCCTGCTCGGCATGGGGGAGTCGGGCAACTTCATGGCCGCCTTCAAGGTGGTGAGCGAGTGGTATCCCGCCCGAGAGCGGGCGCTCGTGCATGGGATCATCCAGAGCGGTGCTGCGATCGGGGCCATCATCGCGCCGCCGGCGATCACATGGCTCAATGCCCGCTATGGCTGGCAGCCCGCGTTTCTCGTCACGGGGGCGTTGGGCTTCGTGTGGCTCGTCTTCTGGCTGCTGCTCTACCACCCGCCCGAGCGGCACCCACGCATCACCGACGAGGAGCGGCGGATCGTCCTCGCCGACGCGCCTGCCGTTGTATCGACACGAACGATGCCGTGGCGCGAGGTGCTCTCGCATCCTCAGGCGTGGGGCCTCCTCGCCGGCCGGTTTCTCTCCGACCCCGTCTGGTGGTTTTATCTGTTCTGGCTGCCCAAGTATCTCGTCGAGCACCGCGGCTTCACGATGAACGAAATGGGTCTGCTCGCCTGGTTGCCCTACCTCGCCGCCGATCTGGGGGCGATATTCGGCGGCTGGGCAAGCGGTCGGCTGATCGCACGAGGACGCTCCCCGATTCCCGCCCGGCTGGCTGTCATGCTCCCCGCGGCGCTCGTCATGCCGCTCTCGCTGGCCATCAATCAGGTCTCGTCCCGCTGGGTCACCCTCGGCCTGATCTGTGCCGTGACGTTTTCCCACATGGCCTGGAAGACCAACCAAAACACGCTCACAAACGACGTTTTCCCCAAGCCGGTGGTCGGCACGGTGTCGGGACTGCTGGCCTTCGGCACCGGCCTCGGCGGCACGCTCTTCACGTGGGCCACCGGCTACGTCGTGGCATGGTTCGGCTACGATTGCATCTTCATGGTCATGGCGGTGCTCCACCCGGTCTCGTATGTGCTCACGCGGCGGCTCGTCCGACGGCCACTCGTGGAGGAGGAGGCTCACCATGCGGATTGAATCGGTCACTGCCATCCCCGTTCGGCTGCCGAGGGATTTCCTAGCGGCGAGAGGCACCGCTGGCTCCCCCACGACGCTCGCCGGTGAGGGACGCTACAGGTGGTCGACCGCCTATCCGGTGCTGTATTCGACCGAGTTTGAGACGGCGTTGGTTCGTCTTGAACTCTCAAATGGGATCGTCGGCTGGGGTGAGGCGCAGGCACCGCTGGCACCGGAGGTGGCCTGCACGATCGTTGACCGCCTGCTCCGGCCGGCACTCGTGGGGGAGGAGTTCGACGGCTCCACGAGCCGCATCAAGGAACTCTGGGATCGTATGTATGCCACGATGCGGGTCCGCGGCCAGACGGGCGGCTTCATGCTCGATGCCATGAGCGGCATCGACATCGCGCTGTGGGATCTCGCCGGCAAGATCGCCGATAAGCCGGTCTGCAGCCTGCTGGCGGAGTCGCCGAAGCGGACGATTCCCGCCTACTTGAGCGGCACGTCCGGAGCGAATCCGTTGGAGCGAGCGGCATTTGCCGCCCGCTTCGCCGACGAGGGGCTTTCCTTGGTGAAGCTCTATTACGAATCAGACTGGGCCGACCTGCTGGCCATCGCGGACTCGCTGCCCGCTGGGATGCAGTTTGCGGTCGACGCCCTCTGGCACCTGCCCCCTGCCTCTGCGATCGACATGGCGAGGGAACTCGACTCACGAAATGCCCGTTGGCTCGAATGCCCGCTCTACCCCGAGGAGATCGCGGCCCACGCGGAGCTGGCTGCGGCGATCACAACGCCGATCGCCGTGGGCGAGAGCTATCGCACGCTCCGCGAGATAGACCCCTTCTTCGAGATCGCGAAGGTGCTCCAGCCCGACCTGGGCCGGTGCGGGATCACTGGCACGCTCGCGATCGCGAGGGCCTTCGCGGGCGAGATCGTGCCGCACCTGAGCATCGCGATGGGGCCACAGATCGCGGCGGCCGTGCACGTTGCTGCGGCACTGGAACAGTGCCATCTGTGCGAGTTCAACCCCAACGTGCTCACGGCGGCCAACGCCTTCCTCGCAGAGCCGCTGGTCCACAAGGGTGGGGTGTATCACACGCCCACGCTCCCGGGGCTTGGCGTCGTCTGGAACCGCCGCTTCGAGTCGGAGATCGCCGCGCAGGTGGGGCGGCGAGCAGCTGTGACCTGACGCATAGTGGCAGGAATCGGCCGTATTCACGCCAGTTGTGGCCGGGGTACGCGGTCGATGTAATAAGAGGTGAGATTGCCTTGCTCGGTCACCGCCCTGTCGCCCCACCCATGCAACGGCTTGCCCTCCTTGCCTGCGTCTCTCTCGGCTGCGTTTTCGCCG
>CAYSPN010000327.1:0-7902 GCA_964432895.1 uncultured Candidatus Kuenenia sp. | reverse complement strand
CGGCAGGATGGCTTTCAGATGACGGCGGAACGACTCGTCGAACTGATAGGCCCGCGGCGCCGCCAGCACGAACCGCATCCCGAGCAGACCGCAGAGCACCGCCAACGACCGGGCCATGTTGTTGCCGTCGCCGACGAAGGCCAGCGTGTGCCCCGCGACGCGGCCCACGTGCCGCCTGAGCGTGTAGATGTCGGCCAATGCCTGGCAGGGATGACAGTAATCGGAAAGCCCGTTGATCACCGGCACGCTCGACGCCGCTGCAAGCTGCTCGATGGAGGCATGGGCCTTCGAACGGCAGACGATCACGTCGACATACTCGCTGAGCACACGGCCGAAGTCGGCGATGCTCTCCCGCGACGACGAGAAACCCGCATCCTCGCCCAGGAAGAGGCTCGAACCGCCCAGGTGCACCATCGCCGCCTCGAAGCTCACCCGCGTCCGCAGGCTCGGCTTCTCGAACACCAGCGCCAGCACGCGGCCCGGCAGAAGCGCATCGCGACGGCCCGCGTCGTATTTCTCCTCGAGATCACGCGAGACCGCGAACACGGCCTCGATCTCGTGGGCGTTCAGATCCTCGGGAACGATCAGGTGTCTCATGAAACTGACGATAGTTGCAAAGGGCTGAAATGCGAAAAAGCGGACGCCACGGCCGCGAAACCGATGCGTTTAGGAACGCGCGGCGACCTCGAGAATGGCCTGCGACAGCCGGTCGCAGCCCTCGTGAACCTCGGCGGCCGAGAGCGTCATCGCCGGCAGCAGGCGGATCACGCGGCCCTGCGTGCAGTTGACGAGCAGGTTTTTTTCGAGGCACGACTGCACGACGGCCGTCCCATCGATCGACAGTTCGATTCCGATCATCATGCCGAACACCCGCACGTCGCGGACCACGTCGCACCGTGACTTGAGATCCTCCAGCCGCTCGCGAAAGATCTCGGCAGTGCGGTCGACGTGGTCGAGCAGATGATCCCGTTCGATCATCTCGATGGCCGCGATGCCCGCGGCGGCCGCGATGGGATTGCCGCCGAAGGTGGCCGCGTGCATGCCAGGCCGCAGGTGCTTTGCCAGATCGACCGTGGTGAGCATGGCGCCCCCCGCGATGCCGGCGCAGAGGCTCTTGGCCAGCGTCATCACGTCGGGCGTGACGCCGAAATGCTGGTAGCCAAACCATGTGCCCGTGCGGCCGCAGCCACACTGCACCTCGTCGAACACGAGCAGCAGGTCGCGCTCGTCGGCAATCCGGCGCAGCCCCTGCAGGAAGCCCTCGGGGGCGGGCACGACGCCGCCCTCGCCCAGGATCGGCTCCACGAGGATGCCACCGGTGTGCTCGTCGATCAGTTTTTCGACCGCTGCGAGATCGCCGTGCGGGGCGTATTGGAAGCCCGCCACCATCGGTCCGAGGCCTTCGTGGTATTTCGGCTGCGCCGTCGCGGAGACGCTCCCCATCGTCCGCCCGTGGAAGCCACCCTTGAACGTGACGATCTTGTAGCGCTTGCCGTCGGTGCGGAGCCGCACGAGCTTGATCGCCGCCTCGTTGGCCTCGGTGCCCGAATTGCAGAAGAAGGCCTGGCCGCCGAATGACCGCTCCGAGAGCAGCTTCGCCCATTCGCCCTGTGGCTCGGTGTACCAGGTGTTGGGCACGTGGATCAGCTTCGCCACCTGCTCCTGCACCGCCCGCACGACCGGCTCTGGGCAGTGGCCGAGCAGGTTGCAGCCCCAGCCTGGGAAGAGGTCGAGGTATTCATTGCCCTCCGCATCCCACACCTTCGAGCCCACCCCGCGGACGAGGCAGACCGGATACCGCTTGTAGTTGGGCACCACGTAGCGGCTGAAGACATCGACGACAGCCTGCGTTTTTTCACCCAGCGAAGCGGGGGAGACGTCGATCGTGGCCATGATGTGGCTCCAAGATGACTGAAGAGGTTGGCGAAAGTGGATTGGCGGAAGAGGCGGAAGTGTCGTGGGAATGAACCGGCTACCGGCCGGCAGCCGCTACGGCCGGGGCGGCACGGACGGAGAGGTTGATGGCGTCGTCGCGGACCAGTTCCGTGCCGACACCGCTGGTGGTGTAGATCTCGAGCAGGAGAGAATGCCGCAGGCGGCCGTCGATGATGTGGATCTTCTTCACGCCCTGTTCGAGCGTTGTCAGGCAGCCCTCGATCTTCGGGATCATGCCCGAGGAGATCGTGCCGTCGTTGATCAGCCGGCGGGCATCCGTGGCCGTGAGCGAATGGATGAGGCTCTCGGGATCGTTGACATCCCGCAGCACGCCGGGGATATCGCTGAGCACCACGAGCTTCTCGGCACCGATCGCCGCGGCCACCGCCGTGGCGGCCGTGTCGGCGTTGACGTTGAGCTTCTCGCCGTCGGCCGTGATCGCCATCGACGGGATCACCGGCACCTGTCCGGCGTAGGTGAGGTTGTCGATCGTGAGCCGGTCGACCCGCGTGACCTCGCCCACGTGGCCAAGATCGAGCGGCTGACCATCCGGGCCTTGGAGCGTGAGCTTCTCGCCGAAGAGGACGTTGGTCGAGAGGAAGTTGAGCGACATGGCGCGGCCGCCGTATTCCTCGATCTTCGCCGTGAGGTCGTGGTTGAGTTCGGTGGCGAGCACCTTCTCGACGATGTCGAGCGTGGCCTGGTCGGTGTAGCGACGGCCCTGCACAAACCGCGGCTCGATGCCCGCCTTGTCCATCGCACGGCTGATCGCCTTGCCGCCGCCGTGCACGACCACCACCCGCATGCCGAGCGTCGACATGAAGACGATGTCAAGCAAGAGATGGCGAAGCGAATCAGGGTGCTCGACGACGCTGCCGCCCAGTTTGATGACGGTGGTGGTGTCGCGAAACTTGCGGATCCACCCCAGGGCTTCGATCAGCGTGTCGGCCTTTTGGATGGCCTTCTGCTGCACTTTGGAAATGACGGGGCTACTGGGCACGGGCGGACCGATCCTTCGTGAGGGCAGCGGGGAGGGCGTGGCAGACGTGAAACCCCCAATCCTACCAAGCCTGCCGGATCAGGAAACGGTGGTTTTTTGGCCGGGAAAGAGTCGGCGTTCTACCCGGTCAGGCCGCGTCGGGAGGGCGAGTTCCGGACGAGATGACCTCGGCGTAGGTGCCGGTTTGCACGATCTGTCCCTTGTCGAGACGGTAGAGCGTGTCGCAGTCGGAGACGGTTGTGAGGCGGTGGGCGACGATGATCAGGGTCTTGGTGCCATGGAGAGCGTTGACCGCGGCCATCACGCCCTTCTCGGTCTCGGTGTCGAGGGCGCTGGTCGCCTCGTCGAGCACGAGCACCGCCGGGTCGTGGTAGAGCGCACGGGCAATGCCGATCCGCTGCCGCTGGCCGCCCGACAGCCTGACGCCCCGTTCGCCCACGAAGGTGTCGGCACCAGCCGGCAGGCTGTCCACAAACGCGTCGAGTTGGGCCGCTGTCAGGGCCCGTCGGACGGCCGCGTCGTCGACGTCCTGTTCCGGCACGCCAAACGCGATGTTCTTGCGGATCGAGTCGTCGCAGAGGTAGATCGACTGCGAGACGTAACCGATCGTGTCCTGCCAGCCACGGAGGTTGCCGTGGATGTCTTGGCCATCGACCGTCACGCGTCCAGTCGCTGGTGGCAGCAGTCCGAGGATGACGTCGATGAGCGTGCTTTTTCCGGCACCGCTGCCACCCACGAAGCCGACCGAACCGCCGTGAGGGATGTGGAGGTTGACCGAATCGAGGACGTTTTCGCGGCTCCCCGGGTAGCGAAACCGGACGTTTTCCAGAACGATGCAATCGCGAAACGGCATCGGCGTCGCAGGCCGGCTCGAAGATGTCGTGGTCGAGAGATTCAGCTCTTTCGCAAGGCCTGAAAGCATGGCATCCGCGGTGCGCAGTCGGTGAACCGCGGACGTCATGTGATTGACCGAGGGAAGCATGCGAAATGCCACCATCGCAAACAGCCCAAGCATCGGAAGCAACCGTTCGGATGGCGTGCCCTGCCACACCATGACGGCCGTCAGGAGCAACAGCGCCGCGACGGCGAGGAGTTCGAACCACAGCCGCGGCACCCGCTGGACCAGCGATTGCAAAGCGGCCATTCGAGCTTGTCCATCGGCGTGGTGGCGGAACTGCTGGAGGAACTCCTTTTCGCAGCCGCGAATCTTCACGTCCTTCGCGCCGCCGAGCCCCTGCTGCACGTGCTTGATGACCATCTTCGCGTGGTGCCGTTGGGCGTTGGCCCAGCGGCGCGAGCGGGGCCTCGCAATCACTTGGAACAGCCACGCGGCTAACCCGAGCATGCCTGCCACAACGATCGCGCCGGCTGGCTCGAACCAGAGCAGGAGCGCGACCAGTCCGCTCAGCACGAGCGCCTCGGAGACGGTCATGAGAAAGAGCCCGCAGATGTGCGAGAACTCCGTCGATTCGTTGATGGTCCGCATCAATTCGGACGAGTGGCGTTGCAGATGAAACGTCCAGGGCTGCGCCAGGTAGACGGCGAACAGCCTGCGGCTCGTGCTGGCCTGAATCGCGGAAACAAACCGCGATTCACAGTAGGCCACGAAGAGCAGAAACGCCGACTTGACCGCATAGACCCCAAGGAGCAGGAGGAGGACCAGCAGGATCAATTGGTTGGACGACGGATTGCCCAGCCAGTCGAGCCAGCGGGCCAGCCTGGGGGACGGCTGGCTGGCGCCGTTGGTCATGAATGCCAGCGCCGGTACGACCAGGCCAACGCTGAAGGTCTCCAGCACAGTGCCCATCAGCACCAAGCCGAAAAGTAGGACACCTGCGCGGCGCTGCTTCGGCAGCAAGATCGACCAGAGGTGTCTGGCTGTGCTCATAGTTGTTTCGCGGGGAGCCTCCAGCGTAATCAAAAATGACGAAAACGCGGTTTTTGTGGCAAAAATCGGCTGAATTCCAGGCCTTTCGGGCTCGGGATCGGACAGGGCACGTTGGAAACGTGCCCGGCCGCGCCCGGCGTGAAGGATGCAGGCCGCGCCCAGTGCAAAGGATGAGGCCAGGCCCGGAGGGCCGTGTAAGCACCAGCGACCGGAGGTCGCCAAGCCGGGGCGGCCCGGATGGCCGCGCCCGGCGTGTATCTAGAAAGCCACCACGTACTGCGTCTGGATGGCGGTGCCCGTGTAGCCGGCTCGGTAGGGATAGAGGATGTTTTGCGCCGGGTTGCGATTCATGGTGAGCGCCTCGAGCGTGAACCGTCCCTGCCGGGACTGGTTCACATACCAATTGAAGCCGCCGCCGTATTCCTGGCCCGTGCCATAGGGGCCGGTCACAACGCTCGAGCGGGCGTAAACCTCGTAGGTCCGTGGCACGAAGCACCACGACAGGTAGCCCTGGCCTCCGTGGTCGAAGGTGCTCGACCGCAGGAAGGTGCCCGTGCCTTTGAAGCCATCGAGCGTGCGGAAATAGTATTCGACATTCGCTGCCCAGCCGCGGTATTTCCAGCCCGCGTCGATGGTGGCGAGATGGTAGCGGTATTGCTCGACGCGAGATCCCGGTCCGAGGGCGCCCGGCAGTCCGAGCGCCGTGCCGTCGGAGAGGCGAACGACCGTGTCTTCCGGATTCGCGCCGAGGGTGTTCAGGATGTAGGTGTGGTCGTAGACGCCGCTCGTGCCGAGTCGTATCGAGGCCTCATCGTGGTGCTCCATGTCGCCGTAGCCGAAGCCAAAGGGCGAGAGCGGCTCCCACCACGTGTTGCCCGCCCATGCCATCGATGTGCCGCGGCGGAAAACGCCCGACGTGCCGCCGTCGATCGCGTTCCAGGCTCCCGCCAGATAGTGGACGGTGTTGTCGAGCACCGATCCGAGGGCCGCGACGCCCGGGCTGAAGCCGGGACGGAAGAACGTGTTGGCCATGCTGCGGTCGACGCCGAGGTTCCAGGGGGATGCGGCGAGCCATTCCCGAGATCCCGGAACCTGCGTCACACCGGCGCCGAGCGTGGCCGCCTCGCTGAACTTCCAGCCCGCCATGCCGATCGGCACGACGCCCGACCGCACGCCGGCGTCGGATGTGCCGAAGAAGGCGAAGTTGTAGATCAGCCGTTCGTCGACCACGTGGCCGGTGAAGGAGATCAGGAAGCGGTTGAGGTTGAACGTGTTGATGTTGTTGATCGGTCGCACCACGCCCCTGGAGTCGGTCCACGTGGTCGCCCCGCGGGCAAACTCGAGCCAGCGGAGCTGCATGTAACCACCGAGCGCGACGGCAAACGGGAAGTCGCCGTTGCGGGGATTGTCCTTGTAGAGCAGGAGGCCGCGGGGCGGCACGAGGTCGGTGGCGGGGATGTATCGCGGGCGGGGAATGCCAGCGAGGCGGGCCTCGACGGCCCGGTCGATCTCCTGCCGGATTTCCTCAGGGCTGAGCGATGTCTCGGGTGCTGGAATCGACTCGATGACAGCATCTTCTGACGGTTCCAGGGCGTCGGGCGCATCGCCCGGAAGGACATCCACGATGCCGGCCGCTTCTTCTGCGACAGGCTCGATGGTCAGAGGCTGGCCTGATGCAAAGCCCCCACACGCCAGCCCCCACACGCATGCCAGCCAACGGAGCCACCGCCAGCGACGGCGGGACCATGCGTCGGTTCGTGGCTGCTGGGGCATCGAGGGGCCGGATCTGATTGGATGGAGCGGGGGGAATCAACCTCCATCAAAATCGGGTCCGGATATGCCGGTTGTGCAGGTTTTTCTGGCTCGGCTGTCTGGGTAAAGAAAGTGGGTTAAGTGGGTTTCAAGGATTGTGCCGGATATGCCGATTATATGAGTGCACGCTTGGTAGCCGACCCGATTGTCGGGAGGCACCACTCCCGAGGCGGCCAGGTCTGACCGGATCAACCGGAGGACGCACTTCAAGGGGAAAACCCCGTGAGTCAGTTGCGTCGTCGCCTTGTCACTGCTCAGCCAGGGCGTCTGGCCTCGCTGCTGTTCCTGATTGCGCAGTTCTTGATTGCGCTGGGCTTTCCGGCCGTTGGAACCTCCGTCGCTGCCGAGCTCTTCGAGGGCGGGAATGCCCCCTTGGAGATTCCGGCCGGATCGGGCGGTGGGACGGAAGAGGCTGAGCCAGCCATAGCCGAACTGCCCGCGCCGCAAGAGATTCCCACAGACATCGCGGTGGAACTGAAGCGGTTGCAGAAGCAGATCGACGAACTGCAAGCCGCCAAGAGCGCCGCTCAGGGGGCTGAGAAAGCACCGCCCAAAGCCGACCGTCTCTCCACCGTCGAGAAAAGTCTGGGCAAACTCGTCGACGCGAACAACAGGAAAAAGAAGGAAGACGCGAAGAAGCCGTCATTGGTTTTCAGCGGCCAGGTGCAGGCCGACCAGATCTATTTTGGCCAGGATGCCGTCAGCCGGGCCAGCGTGGGCGATCTCCAGGACGGCGCCCAGTTTCGCCGGCTTCGCATCGGCGCCCGCGGCACCAGTTTCGAGGTGCTCGAATACTCGCTCGGCGTCGACTTCGCGCTGGCCAACAACCCCAGCTACCTCGACAACTACCTCGAGTGGAAGCAACTGCCCTGGCTGCAAAACATCCGGGCCGGCCACTACTTCGAGCCCTTCTCGCTCGAACGCGTCACGCAGAACCGCAACAACACGTTCATGGAGCGGTCGCTCGTCGACACGTTCGCGCCTGCGCGAAACATGGGGGTGATGACCTACGGCAACACGGAGAACGAACTGGCGACCTGGGCCATCGGCACGTTTCGCACCAACAGCGACAACACGGGCAACGACTCGTTCGACAGCGGCCAGGCGTTGACGATGCGGGGCACGTGGCTGCCCTGGTGGGACGAGGAGAGCGACGGCCGGTTTTACATGCACTTGGGCGCGGCCTACAGCTATCGCAAGGCTTTTCAGAATCAGGTCCGCTTCCGCAACACTCCGGAAATCCGCAAGCAGCAGCCGTCCAGCAATT
>CAYSPN010000326.1:0-2077 GCA_964432895.1 uncultured Candidatus Kuenenia sp. | reverse complement strand
GCCCTCGACGATGCCCGCGTTGTATACGCCGCGGCGCTCATCATGCCGGGTGGACTCGGCTGCACGCTCTGGAGTGCCGACGAGCATGCTGAGCGATACGGCGAGTCGTATCACGAGCCGCCGCAACTGCGGGAACGCTTCGTGCCATACGCCAAGTGCCCGCCGATCGTGCGGGCCACGCTCCCGGCTCACGCCCCAAACCTGCTGGTTCAGCTCCTGCAGAGTTTCAGCGTGCTGACCCGGTGACCCCGGGCATGCGGAAGGCGGCCTGACCAGGAATTCACACGGGCCGATGGCGTGGCGCACCGGGCGAGCGGTCGCCCCGCCCACGCCATCGGCGATTTTTTTACCCATAGGAACAATCATGAAGTCGAACCGAGAACAGACGAAGCCCACGGCAGTGGGCGATACAATCGAGGCCGATGGCGGGGGCGGCGAGATGATCGCCGTCGCCCGAGCACAGAGAGAACTGATCGATATGCTGGCACGGCACGTGCTGGCAGTGGTGGAGCAGGACGCGAACAGTCGACCCCGCGATTCGAAGGAAGGGCATGGCGGCGAACATGGATCGCAAAACGGAAAGCCACAGCGAGCCGATGCCCCAGGCCGTGCAACGAAGCCTCGAGACGGCGCTGGCACGAATCCAGAATGAAACGGCGGCAGGGAAGCTGTGGACAGACTGCTTCACCCCTGCCGATCGCCGCAAGTTCGATGAGCCATGGCCCGAGGTGTGGAAGAAACACAACATCATTGGGATGTGGCACATTGCCAGGGGCACGCCGACGTGGAACGAATGCATCGTTGAGGTGGCCCACGCTCTGGGCTTCGTCAATGGTCCACGCCGCGAATCGCTCCTGGAGGCACTCGGAGTCGATACTCACTCCGGCAAGGCATCTGGTGCACGAGCCCGATCTACGGCGCCCAAACCACATTGGGATGATGAAGCGAGGGAACTCCGCTACCTCGGGCAGTTGGTTCGCGTGGTGAAGAAGCCTAAGCAGGCCCACAACATCGTGACGATCCTGAGGACTTTCCAGGCCGCGGGCTGGCCCGCTCGCATCGATGATCCGTTCAAGCGGCAGTCGAGCGACCAGACGCGGCGAAGTGACGTGGAGAATCTCAAGAAGTTACTGCTGAAGCCGGTCCTGACTTTCGCATGCGACGGCAACGGCACCGGGTTTCTCTGGAAGAAAGTCGAAAAGCCGAAGGCAAAGAAGGCGTCAAAACGGCGCCGACGATAGCGGGCCTGCTCCGGTGGCCCTGCATGGTGGCGCCGAACCGAGCACTGACGCTGCACTAGCGCTGCCATGATTCGGCTAGGGAGCCGCTTGTTCGAGAATTGAATCCAGCGTCGAGGCTCGTAATGGATGCGAGCCCGATGCATCGGGCGGGCCTGAAGGCCCGCAAGGTGCGGCATGGATTCAAAGACTATCTACAGCAGCGAGAGCAGTAGTCCGGTTCCCCGGATCACACTCCGGCCGCAGGAAGCGGCCGATGCCCTCGGCATCAGCGCGTCGACTCTCGAGCGTCTGACGAAGGCGGGTGAAATCCCGCGATTCAAGGAAGGCAACGTGGTGCTCTACCGCGTCGCCGCGCTCGAATCCTGGGCGGCGGGCCGCGAGGCGCTCGCGGTAAACCGCGCGCCGTAGGGCAAGCGAGGCGGCAAGCCAACACGGCACTTCAGGGATTGTGGTTTGGTGTTTGATTCACACTTACGGAGTAGAAATATGGCAACGCTCAGTTCTGAAAAGTACCAGTTGAAAAATGGCAAGACGACGACGGCGTACCGGATCGTTCACAAACGCAAGCGGAAGCCGACGTGCACGATCCGGCTCGGTGCAGTTACCAAGCAGCAAGCGGAGGTGACGCGCAACAGGGTCAATGCCATCGCGGCGGCGCAGGCGATCGGCTGTCCGGTAGACGCTGACACGGCGGCGTGGCTGGCACGGATCGAGGACTGGCTTTACGACAAGCTCGTGAAGGCCGAGCTGGTGCCGCCGCGGGCAAGGCCGACCGACGAACCCGTGCACGCCGTCACCCTCGGGGAGCATCTGGCGAAACTTTTTGCAGCCCGCCC
>CAYSPN010000325.1:0-1636 GCA_964432895.1 uncultured Candidatus Kuenenia sp. | reverse complement strand
CTTCTTGACCGCCTCCAGGACGGTCTTGCCCCTCCCCACCTCAACCTCGACCTCTCGAAGCTTGGGGATGATCTGCTCAGCCAGTTCCTTCTTTCCGCGTGGCATTTGGTTGCCTCCCTTGGTTTGCTCCACCCCCAGATTCTCTCTCTGGATGTGGTGCCGTTTTAGGGGGGCAGGTCACCCCTCACGTCCTGCGAAGCCGTCCCGGCGTCGCATCACCACAGATAGCTGCCAGCAGCCTGAATTTTCCAGGCTTTCGCCCGGGAAACCGGCCGGGGTACCATTGAAGGTCCTCATGGCGTACCAGACATTCAAAGACATCCTGGGCGAGACCAGCCTGGAGCGGAAATGCCGCTTCCTGTTCGGGCTCTGCCTGCTCGTGCTGATCACCGGCAGCTTCTGGTGGTATGGCAGCAGCACCGAGTCGCTCGTCTACGCCACGACGCGAAGCACGGGCCGGCATCTCGTCGATGCCATCATGCTGCAATACCACTGGAAGACGCTCGAGCCGGAGCAGCAATACGCCAGCGCGATCGAGTTTTTGAGCCGCACGCTCCAGAGCGAGCAGTATCAGAGCTGGCTGCTCAAGCCCGACGCGAGCCCCGAGGAGCGGGGGAAATACTCCCGGCTCGACGCCGCCGTCCTGACCTATTTTCAGGATCGGCTGCCCGACACGGCGCCGAAGGGCGGGCCTCCGGCGCCATCGACCGAATACCGTGAGTTTCGCACGGCCAACAACGCGGAATACCACTACTACCAGCCGGTGCGATGGCGAAGCAGCTGTGCCGGCTGCCACAAGTATCGGGGCGTGATCGGCGACGCCGCCACCGCGTCCGATGCCGAACCATCCGGCAGGCCGCGAATGCTTCTGGCCAACAACGATCTGATGGCGGTGGTCAAGGTGGTGATGCCAGACTCCGCGACCCGAAAGGCGATCAACTGGAACCGTGCCATTCTCGCCGCCACCGCGATCATCACGGTGTTTTTGGCCATGCTCGCCGCCTATGCGATCGTCCGCTATGTGATCGTCAAGCCGCTCGAGCACCTCCGTGATGTGGCCGACGAGGTGCGGCGAGGCAACGTGCAGGCCCGCGCCGAGATCCACACGGCCGATGAATTCGAGGAGCTCGGGGTCGCCTTCAACCGCATGCTGCGAGGCCTCGTCGACTCCCAGGAGGATCTCCGCAAGGCCAACAGCAATCTCGACGACAAGGTCGACGAACTGGCGCAGGCCAATCTCCACCTCTACGAGATGAACCGGCTGAAGAGCGATTTCCTCGCGACCATGAGCCACGAGCTCCGCACGCCGCTCAACAGCATCATCGGCTTTTCCGACGTGCTCGGCTCGATCGAATCGCTCGACGACCGGCAGAAACGCTACGTGCAGAACATTCGCTCGTCAGGCCGCATGCTTCTGGAGATGATCAATGACATCCTCGACCTCGCCAAGATCGAGGCGGGCAAGATGGAGGTGCGGCCGGGGCTCTTTCGTCTCGAGTCGCTCGTGTCAGCCCAGTGCGACATGGTCAGGCCGCTGGCCGAGCGGAAGCGGATCGACCTGGCGTTCG
This sequence comes from uncultured Candidatus Kuenenia sp., assembly GCA_964432895.1. Lineage (GTDB taxonomy): Bacteria > Planctomycetota > Planctomycetia > Pirellulales > UBA1268 > CAMCQY01. The sequence continues at coordinate 68 of CAYSPN010000325.1, read as the reverse complement.
ACATCGGCCCTGGCCTCGACGAGCTCGAACAGGATCCGGCCAAGGTGCAGCAGGTCCTCGCCAATCTG
>CAYSPN010000324.1:0-3577 GCA_964432895.1 uncultured Candidatus Kuenenia sp. | reverse complement strand
ACGATCAATTGTAGCCTCGCCACCGTCAGGCGGTCGATACGCCACAAGGTCACGCAACTGCTTGCCTGCAAGGGGCTTGGGGCGAGTGCCGGGGGCAAAAACCCCCGATTACCCCGTCCCTACCTGTCGCGGAAGGCGTGCGGTTGGGGCGACGGCTATCGGAATTGCAAGGCGGCGGGGGCCGCGGTCGGTGGGAGTGGTGGGGAGGGATCGTGCATCTGACAGACCAATCCTCCGGGGCGTTCGAGAGACCGGCTGACGGCCAAACGTCGCAGCGTGCGCTCACCCCGCTCGGCAGCGTGGCCTCCGGCCGCATCGACGAGGCCATGGCCATGCACCGTCAGATGGAAATCGCCAAACTGCGGCATGCTGCCGAGATCGCCGAACTCCGCCGGCAGGTGCTCGAGGCCCGCAAGTTGGCCGGCCTCGGCGAACTCCTGGGCACCACGACACACGAGTTCAACAACGCCCTGACGACGATCCTCAACTACGCCAAGCTGGGCCTGCGGCATCGCGATCAGCCGACCCGCGACAAGGCGCTTGAGCGTATCCTGTCGGCAGGCACCAGGGCGGCGAAGATTACTGCCAGCGTGCTCGGGATGTCGCGATCCGGTTCCGCCCGGTTTGAGCCGGTGAATCTCCACCTGTTGATCGAGGACGTTCTCGTGCTGCTCGAGCGGGAGTTGATGAAATACCGCGTCCAGGTAGAGCGGGAATTCGCCCCGGTGCCGAAGGTGTCGGCCAACCCGGGACAGCTCCAGCAGGTGCTCTTGAACCTGCTCGTGAATGCCAGGCAGGCGATGGCCGGGGGTGGCCGGCTCATCCTGCGGCTGTCACACGACGAATCCTCCGGCCTGGTCGACCTGATGGTCCGCGACACGGGCTGCGGAATGACCCCCGACATCATGCGGAGGATCTTCGAGCCACGGTTCTCGACGAAGTCGGGCCCAGACGAGACCGGCAAGGGGGGCACGGGCCTCGGCCTATCGGCCTGCAAGGAGATCGTGGACACCCACCGCGGCCGAATCCGCGTGGAGAGCGCTCCTGGCAAGGGCACGGCGATCACAATCCGCCTGCCGGTGCAGCAGCAGCAGGTGTCCCAGGACGCACGAGGGGCCTAGCCAGACCGGGGCTGCCCACGCCCCGTCGCCGGACGTTCGCTACGTCGACCGATCCGCCGAGGAGGATCGGTGCCCGCTGGCCTTCATGGTCGGCACGCGACGTGCTGTCGTCCGCATTCCCTTGCTTGCGCTTCGGGCTTGGATGGCACCCGGGGTCCCATGGAAGCCCGCATCGCAAGCGAGGGAATCCGCGTTCATCGCCAGCATGACGCAAAATTCATACGGCACTCTCGCCGGCGTGCCTACAATCAGGGCGACCATCACAAGGACTCCGCCCGATGACGCAACCGCAGCACCCCCCCGCACACCTTCCCCGCACCCTGGAAGAGCTCCGCGCGAGCGGCTGGAAGAGCCGTTCCGTGAAGGATGAACTCCGGGCGAACTTCACGCGGTGTCTGCGTGACGGCGAGGAACTGTTTCCCGGCATCGTCGGCTACGACGACACCGTGATTCCCGAGATCAACATCGCCGTGCTCGCCGGCCACGACATGCTCTTCCTCGGTGAGAAGGGGCAGGCGAAGAGCCGCCTCATGCGACTGCTCGTGCGGTTTCTCGACGAGCATCTTCCCTACCTCGACGATCCGGCGATTCCGCTCCACGACGACCCGTATGCCCCGATCACGTCGGCCGGCAGGAGGCTGGTGGCCGGACATGATCCGAAGGAGGTGCCGATTGCCTGGTGGCATCGCGATGACCGCTACGCGGAGCGGCTGGCGCCCGGCACGAAGTTCGCCGACATCATCGGCGAGATCGACCCGGCGAAACTGGCCGGAGGCACGAGCATGGCGAGCGAGGAGGCGCTCCACCTCGGGCTCATCCCGCGGATGCACCGCGGCATCTTCGCCATGAACGAACTGCCCGAACTCGACGAACTGGTACAGGTGGGGATGTTTAACATCCTCGAGGAACGCGACGTGCAGATCCGCGGCTATCCCGTGAAGTTCGACATCGACGTGATGCTGCTCTTCTCCGCGAATCCATCCACCTACAACCGTTCGGGAAAGGTGATCCCGCAGCTCAAGGACCGCATCGGCACGGTGATCCATACGCACTACCCGAGGGACCGCGATCTCGGCATACGCGTGGCCGAGCAGGAGGCCGGCGTCGATCTGGGGGGCGAATGGCCCGTCGCCGTGCCCTATTTTCTCAAGGAGATCCTCGAGCAGATCACGATCGCCGCTCGAAAGAGCAAATTCATCGACCAGCAATCTGGCGTGAGCGCCCGCTTTTCGATCGCCAACTACGAGACGGTCGTGGCCAGCGCCCGGCAGCGGGCCGTGCGGCTTGGCGAGCGGCCGGCCGTGCCGCGGATCAGTGATCTGGGCCATCTCTATGCGTCGAGCCTTGGCAAGCTGGAACTCGACCTGATGGGGAGCCACCAGATGACCGAGCGGCAGGTGCTCGACAGCGTGATCGCCGAGGCGATCGCGACGGTGTTCGAGGAATACGTGGAGAAGCACGGCCTCGACGAGATCGCGAAGGTGTTCGGCGAGGGCGTGAAGATCGAGGTGGGCGACATGGTGCCTTCGGCGGCCTATGAAAAGATCATCGGCGAGGTGCCGGCGGTCTGGGAGAAGGCCTTCGAGGTAAACGCCTCGGCCGACCCCGCCGTGCGAGCCAGCTGCATCGAGTTCGTGCTCGCCGGCCTCTACGCCACCGAACGCATCTCACGTCTCCAGTCCCACGGCCGCACGATCTACGACACGGGAGGGTTTCGGTAGAAGGCGTCCTTCAGCATTCGCACATCGTTCGCGTGTGTTGAACAGGTTGGCGTTGGGGTGCCACCGGCGGAATCCGTGAGGGGCTGACCGCGTCCCGAGAGCCGGCGTATGATGACAAGCGGAGCCCGGAGGGCGAAGCGTAGTCAGCATCCGAGTGAGCGAAGGGCAGCGGGCACCGATCCGTCTACGCGGATTGGTCGACGTAGCGAACGTCCGGCGACGGGGCGAGGCCAGCCCCGAACCGTCGCCAGCCCTTTGATTGCAGCCTTCAGACAGCGTTCAGGAGCACTCATCCCATGCCAAACCGCGACACACTCGGCGGTATCGTCCACAGCTACCAGCGCTACGACCCCGCGCGGATCCCGCCACCGCGGCCGCCGCAGGTCGATCTCGTCACGCCCGCCATGGAGCACATGCTCGAGTTCGGCGACATCGACGAACTGACAGAGGATCAGCTGGCCGAGGCGGTGATGCTCGATCCTGAGCAGATCAAGGGGCTCGGCCCCTCGCTCGCCCGGATGATCGAGGAACTCGAGGCCCGCAAACGAAAAATCCTTGAACGATACGAGGCCGACTCCGTGCGGAAGAAGGCGAGGAAGGCTTTCCATGCCGCGGCCCAGCAGGTGCAGCCGCCGGCCAAGCATCGCGACGCCTTCCAGCGGGCCGTCCGCGAGGAGCAGATCCGGCAGATCGAGCGGCTCTGGTATGCGCAGGACGACGACCAGAGCCGGTTTG
>CAYSPN010000323.1:0-2382 GCA_964432895.1 uncultured Candidatus Kuenenia sp. | reverse complement strand
GGAAGAGCGGACTCGGAACTACACCGTGACGAAGATGGTGCCCGAGACGAAGACCCGTTCGGTCAACGTCACGAAGTACCGTTCCGAGGAGCGGACCCGCAACTACACCGTCACCACCATGGTGCCGGAAGAGCGGACCCGCACCTACACGGTCACGAAGATGGTGCCGGAGCAGAAGAGCCGCTCGGTCAATGTCACAAAGTACCGCACCGAGACGAAGACTCGGGAGTACCAGGTGACCCGCTGCGTGCCTGAGACCATGACGAAGGAAGTTTCCTACACCGTCATGGTTCCGCAGGAGAAGACCGAGAGCTACTCGGTCACGGTGTACGACTGCGTGCCTGAGACGAAGACGTCGAGCTACACGGTTCGCGTCCCCCACCAGGTGACGAAGGAAGTGCCCGTGCAGAAGTGCGTGACGGTCGCCGTCGAGGTGCCCGTTGAGAACGCCTGCGGTGGCTGTGGCGATGCCGGCTCGGCCGGTGGCTACGGCGATGCGGGTTCGTCGGCTTCGGCCGGTGACGCCGGTGCCTGCGGCAGCTGCGGTGGCGAGGCTTCGGCTTCGGCCTGCGGCGACTGCGGTGCCTCTGCTGGTGCCAGCTGCAAGAAGGGCTGCAAGCTCCGTGGCTGCCGTCGCTGCAAGTAATTGCTGCGATTGCTTCCCAAGCATGTTGTAAACAAGAGGAGGCTGGGCGCCGGGCGCCCAGCCTCCTCGGCTTTTTATGGGGCGAGGTCCCTGTCGGGAGTGATCGGGCTGGCTTCGAAGGGGGATCTGTGGTGAACTGCCTTGATTCGACACGGTATTGGAGGCGGAACGCATGCAGAACGCATCAGCCATCGCGGAACTTCCCGACGACGTGGAGTCGCCTGACGATTCCGCTGCCTGGATCCGCGACGTGCGGCAGTCGATCCGCGACGCCGACACCGATTTTTTTCGTGTCTCGCCGCTTCGGTATTGGGCAGATTTCGTGCTCAGCCTCGTGGCTGCCTACACCGCAGCGGCTGCCTACCTTTCGCTGCCGTTCGGCTCATGGCCGCAACTGCTGGCGTTTCCGGTGGCGGCCTTTTGGCTCTATCGGCTGGGATCGCTCATTCACGAGGTCTGTCATCTCGGACAGCACGAGATGACGCTCTTCAAAGGGGCGTGGAACCTTTTGGCGGGCGTGATGATGCTCACGCCAAGCCCATTTTTCACCCGCCATCACCGCGACCACCACAGCCAGCGGTTCTACGGCACGCCGGAAGATCCCGAATATGTCGCCAACTGCCTGGAGTCGGGAAATCCGGCAAGCCTCCTGGGATACACCCTCTACGTGCTCGTCTTTCCCCTGCTCGTCTTTCTGAGGTTTCTGCTGACACCGTTGTCGTTTCTTCATCCGCGGCTTCGCGAGTGGACGCTGAAGCGGGCCTCGGCGCTGACGTTCAACCGCCTCTATGAGCGAAAGCTCACGCCCGCCGACCGTCGGGCCATTCTGGCCGTCGAGATTCCCTGCTTTCTGAGGGCGGCCATGATTCCGCTGCTGGTGGTTCTGGGGCTCAACCACTGGACGCGAATCCCGATGCTCTACCTGCTCGCGGTTGCCACGGTGGTGCTCAACCAGTTGCGGCAGTTGGCCGACCATCACTTCGAGGGCGATGGAAGCCGGGCGGACCTTGCATCGCACATCATGGATTCATGCAACTTCACGCGGAACGACCCGCTCACACTGCTCTTTTTTCCGTTCTCCATCCGCTACCACGCCCTGCATCACCTCTTCCCATCGCTGCCCTACCACAACCTGCAGCAGGCGCATGCCCATCTCGTCGCCACGCTGCCGGCCGACTCGCCCTACCTGCAACTCGACCGTCCGGGCTGGTGGAGCGTGGCGAAGCGGACCATCTTCGGACCCGCCACCGCTGGCGTGTCGGGTTGACCGCCATGAGCGATTTGAGTCGGGAAATGCCGATGGCGTGAGGTCAACCGCATTCCCTTGCTTGCGCTGCGGGCTTGGATGGACACGGGCTTGGATGGACACGGGCTTGGATGGACACGGGCTTGGATGGACACGGGCTTGGATGGACACAAGCTCCCATGCAAGCCCGACGCGCAAGCGAGGGAATCCGCATCACGGCCGCAGGTGACTAGTGGGCCTGCCGCTTGAGCAGGTCGCGGATCTCGGTGAGGAGTTCCTGGTCCTTGGTGGGGGGCGGCGCGGCGGCGTCGGCTGCCTCGGCAGCCTTCGACTTCATCACCCAGCCCAGGAACTTCACGATGAAGATGAACAGGGCCAGGGCCAGGATCAGGAAGCTGACCACGTCGCCGAGGAACTTGCCGTAGGGGATCGTCTTCTCGCCGATCGTGATCGCCCATTTCTCGTAGCCATTGTTGCCGGGAAGGATCAC
>CAYSPN010000322.1:0-1875 GCA_964432895.1 uncultured Candidatus Kuenenia sp. | reverse complement strand
TGCGGATATCGGCGCCGGATTCGAGCAGGTGCGTGGCGAAGCTGTGGCGAAACGCGTGGCAGCCGACCTTCTTGGTGATCCCGGCTCGGTTCGCCGCCCGCCGCACGGCCCTCTGCAGCGTCGTCTCATCCAGGTGGTGGCGGCGCCGCACACCGTCGCTTCCGCGCGGATCAAGGCTCAGGCGGGATGACGGGAACACATACTGCCAGCGAAACTCGGTGGCCGCCTGGGGGTATTTCTTGGCCAGCGCTCCGGGCAGCCAGACGCTGCCGCAGCCCTTCTTCACGTCCTCGCGGTGGTGGTTTTCCACGCGACGCAACTGGTCCCTGAGCCTGGCGACGAGGCTGGCGGGCAGCGGCACCATTCGGTCCTTGTCGCCTTTGCCTTCGCGGACGGTGATCTGGTTACGGTCGAAGTCAACGTCCTTGACCCGCAGTCGGCAGCACTCGAGCACCCGCATGCCGGTGCCGTACAGCAGTTCGACCATCAGGGCCACGGGATCGCGCGGCAGGTGCGTGATCAAGGCTCGAATTTCGCTGGCGCCGAGAACCACCGGCAGCCGTTGCGGACGCTTTGCCCGCACAGCATTCAGTGCGGGCAGTTCCTTGTCGAAGATGTGCGTGTAGAGGAATAAAATCGCTGCCAGTGCCTGGTTCTGCGTGCTGGCTGCAACATGCCGCTCGGTGGCGAGATGGGAGAGGAACCGTTCCACATCGGGCCCGCCGAGATCTCGCGGGTGTTTCAGTCCATGAAAACGGATAAACCGCACGAGCCAGCCGACGTAGGCCTCCTCGGTGCGCTTCGAGTAATGCAGGGTGCGCAGTCGCGTCCGCACGAGTTCCATCAGCCGTGGCTGTCGAGTCCCGGCGTATGAGTGTGGGTTGGCGTTCGACGCAGTCTGGCCGGCGGGGTGCATGGGCGGAGAAGCCACGGCAATGAGGCGTTCATTTCGGGACGTCGGACTGCTGATGCGACAGTACTGTACGGGCGTATCGTTTGTCAAGTTGCGGCGCTCTTCGTCCCGGGCGGTGGCCCCTCCTGCTCGCTTCGCCGCACGAATGGCCGTACGAAACGCAGTACGAATGGCCGTCTAACATGGCAGTTGACCGCTGCGCCGGCGGCCGACACCATGGCCCAAAGCGTTGCCATTACGAGGCTTCGGCGATCTATGGCGTTAGAGACCTCGGCGGTATTATGCGGCATGTCGCCGGCGTTATCCGGACATCCCATCGGGATTAGGCGGACACCGAAGGCGTTTCGGGCGGCGAGAAGTCCGGCTAATAATTGTTATGGGCTTGTCCCAGCTTCAGGTTTTGAAGCGACGTCCAAAGTTGTTCACCGGGCGGGCGATCATTGCGCGGTCGCGTCAAGCGTGAACGTGCCCCAACTGGAGTGCGTCCGCGATGCCGGGATGCACCGTCCAGTGGCATGGCATCTGTTGACTGCATGCGATTGCCCGCGTCGCGTCGACGGTGCCCGGCATCGCGGGGCCATCATGGAAAACCCGCCCTGCCGGACCGTGATGCCGCGCCTTGGGGTGCGGGCCATTGAATCGCGGTGGTTCGCGGGGCGGGCCGATCGCAACTCTGGGCCGGATGGTTTATCGATTGCAGCCTGGCCTGCGGGCTCGGTAGAGAATCCCCCGCCCGAGGTTGTCGCTAACGAAAGATCGCGTTAAGGTTCGCATGTTGTTTGAAATCGTTCGGAGTGGCAGGTTCGCCCATAACAAGGCAATGCAGCGGACTCGCAATAAAATCGGGCGGTGTGGTTCGCGTATGGCTGCGAGCCGCTGATCGCCAGCGTTCGGCAAACCTATGAGTCCCTTCATCAAACGGGATCCAAACGCAATCCACCCTACCTTCCACGTTGTGAGGG
>CAYSPN010000321.1:0-9464 GCA_964432895.1 uncultured Candidatus Kuenenia sp. | reverse complement strand
GAAGACGACCTGCGGCAACTGATCGCCCGCAACGCGGGCTACGGCACCGCCGTGCGGGCGGCACTCGAAAAGCGGTCGGACCTCTTGCAGGTGCACTATGCCTACGCGCTCCGCACCGTCACGGCGAAAGATGCCTGGACGATCGCCGACCGCAAGGCCTACCACGACTGGTTCCAGCGGGCGCAGCAGTGGGCCGGCGGCAACAGCTTTCGCAAGTTTCTCGTGAACATCGAAAACGAGAGCCTCGCGAGTTACAGCGACACCGACAAATTAGCGCTCGAGACGCTCGGCGCACGGAAAGCGTACACGCCGCCGCCGCTGCCGAAGCCCGAGGGCCCGGGCCGCACGTGGACGGTGGACGACGTGCTGGCGGCGGCCGGGAAGGAGGGCACCGAGGGCCTCTCCAAGGGCCGCGACTTCGAGCACGGCAAGCGGACGTTCGCCGCCACCCGCTGCATCGTCTGCCATCGTTACGACGGCGACGGCGGCGCCACCGGCCCCGACCTCACACAGGCGGCCGGCCGGTTTCAGCTCAAGGACCTGGTGGAGGCGATGGTCCATCCGAGCAAGGTGGTGTCGGATCAATACAAGGCGAGCATCGTGCAGACGTCCGGTGGCAAGGTCTACACCGGCCGGATCGTCAGCGAGTCGCCAGAGACGATCACGATCGTGACCGATCCAGAGGATGCGACGAAGTTCGCCGAGATCAAGCGGTCCGACATCGAGGAGATTCTGCCGTCGAGCGAGTCGCTCATGCCCAAGGGCCTGCTCGACCAACTGAACGAGTCGGAGGTGCTCGACCTCTTGGCCTACACGCTCTCCCGCGGGAACAAACGGGACGGACGGTTTAAAAAATAGCGGCGGCAGCGGCACTGGCTGAACCTGTCCAACGGCCCGCCAGCCGGAAGTGACACCGATTTGCTTCGCCGGTCCTGGCGTGCCAACAGTTCTTCGTGACGATCTCACGGATCGCCGGGCAGATGCCCGGCCGCGGCACCGGAATGCCTCTCTGAGTGGCCTTCATCCCGCGGAGTTTCCGATGGCGACATGCTCGCTTACCCATTCGATATCGATCGGTCAGATTTCGCCTGAGTCGGTCCGCCGGTTGCTGGGTCCGCGTACCGAACCGTGCCTGTCTGTCTACATGCCAACGCATCGCCGGGTGCCCGACAACACGGTCGACCTCCCCGCCTTTCGCCATCTGGTGGCAGCACTCGAGATGGCGCTCTCCGCCACGCACCCCCCGGATGTGATCGCTCATCTGCTCCATCCATTTGATGCACTCCTCAACAGTCGGGATTTCTGGCAGCACACCCACGACGGCCTGGCCGTCCTGGCCGCCGGTGGTACGGCGCAGGTGTTTCTGCTGCAGCGGCCCGTCAAGCCGCTGGCGGTCGTCACGTCCCGGTTCCACACGATGCCGCTGGTGCGGATCGCCGCCTCGATCGACCGGTTCAATCTGCTCACGCTCACCAGTCACGCCGCGCACGTGTATGAGGGCGTCGCCACGGAGGCCGGCGTCGAGCAGCTCGACCCCGTGCCGGTGCACGACCTGATCACAGGAGGTGGCAGCGTCGCAGCGGGCAGCGGACTGGATGTCAGCCGTGGTGAGGCGGTCGATGAGGAGACGTTCCAGCCGCATCGCGTGCAGCGGGGCATGGGGCCTTCGGGCATGGCCGCGGGCCGCATCGTGCATGGCGGCGCGGGCTCCAAGCAGGATGCCATCGACGCCGACACCGAGATCTTCCTCCGGTATGTCGACGAGGTCGTGCAGGAGCGGGTCACGAAGCACTCGGGGCTGCCGCTGGTGCTTGTTGCGCTGCCGCGGCTGGGGGCCATTTTCCGCCGTCTCTCGAAAAATCAGCTTCTGCTCGCCGAGGGAATCGACAAGGACGTTCATCTCCTGCCGGAGCATGACCTGACAGAACGGGTAGCGCCGCTGTTCACGGCCGCCCGTGCGGCGCGGATCGCCCGTGACGTGCAGGCGTTCAAGCAGGCCCGGCCGCACGATCTGGGCTCAGGAGATCTCTCCGACATCGCCCGGGCCGCCGTCGCGGGCCGGGTCGCCACGCTTCTGATCGAGCAGGACCGCTTCGAGCCGGGCTGGCTCGATCCCGTCAGCGGCGCGATGGCAGGCGACGGCGCGATGCCGGTCGATCTGTCGCGGTCCGGCGACCAGCCCGCCATCCGCACCGCCGACCTCTTTGGATCGGTCGCCGAGACCGTGCTCCTGCATGGTGGCAGCGTGGTCGCACTCGAACGCAACACGATGCCCACTGAGAGCGGCGTGGCGGCGATCTACCGCTATTGAGCCGCTTCCAAAAGCCGGGCGCCGGCTGCCGGGCGGGTCGTGAACATCGTGCAGTCGCGGCCGGTCTTCAGGCGATAGCCCCGCGCCACTGCCGCCATCACCGCCTCTGCCCGCGCGGCCTCGACGAGCGTCACCGTGCAGCCGCCAAACCCACCACCGGTCATTCTCGTGCCGATCACGCCAGACTCTCCGGCGGCCAGATCGACGAGCAGGTCGAGTTCCGGACAGCTCACCTCGAAGTCATCCCGCAGCGACGCATGGCTCTCGGCCATCAGTGCGCCCAAGGCGTCCCAGCGGCCATGCGTCACCGCAGTTGCCGCGGCCTGCGTGCGCGCGATCTCCGTCACCACGTGCCGCGCCCGGCGAAAGCCTCTGTCACCGAGTGCATCACGGGACGCCTCCACCCGAGCGAGCGTCGCCTCCCGCAGGCTTGCCACGCCGAGAATGGCGGCGGCCCGCTCGCAGTCGGCCCGTCTGGCGGCATAGCCGCCGTCATCGAGCGAGTGCCGCACGTTGGTATTGGTCACGAGCACGAGCAGATCGGGCCGCGTCAAGGGCACCTGCACCGCATCGAGCGACCGGCAGTCGAGCAGGAGCAGGTGATTGGCCGTGCACAGCGCACTGGCGCACTGATCCATCACGCCACAGGGCACGCCGGCAAACTCGTGTTCGGCCCGCTGACACAAGAGCACGAGATCCATCGCCGCGATCGTGTGGCTGGCGAGCGCCGCCAGGAGCGTCGCCGTCGCCACCTCGAGACTTGCGCTACTCGAGAGGCCACCCCCGAGTGGCACGGTCGAATCGAGGACGGCGTCGAAGGGCGGAATCGTCGCACCGCGGTCGAGGAAGCCCGCGATGACGCCGGCCACATACCGCGCCCAGCCGGGAGATCCCGCATTCGGCCCGCCACCCGACACGAGCGGCAGTTCGACGGTCTCCGTGAACGCCGTCGAGTGCACGCGGGCGATCGGTTCGCCGCCGGCCGCCGGTCGTGGCGCCGCCGCGATCACGGTCTCCCGCTCGATCGCCATCGGGAGCACGAAGCCGCCGCAATAATCGACATGCTCCCCGATCAGGTTCACCCGGCCGGGGGCTCGAGCGGCCAGGACCGGCGGCCGGCCAAACAGATCCCGAAACACCGCATCGACCCTGCGCTGCTGGTGTGTCATAGTCGCCTCCGCGGTGCAAAAGCCAGCGGTGAGAGTACAACATCTTCCATGCATGCATCATCCCCTGACAACGCTCCGTTTTCCGACTGCCCCGACCGCCGTGGCACCGGCTCCGAGAAGTGGGACCGCTGGGCCGGCCGTGACATTCTGCCGCTCTGGGTGGCCGACATGGATTTCCGCGCGCCCGCGGTGGTGCTCGACGCGATCCGTGGCCGCGTGGACCACGGCGTGTTCGGCTACACGGCCGACCCGCCCGGATTCGCCCCGGCACTCGTCGCGCACTTCGAGTCGCTGCACGGCTGGGGCCCCGATCCCGACTGGATCGTCGGCACGCCCGGCGTCGTGACGGGGTTGGCGATCACGGCCCGGCTACTGGCCGCCCCCGACGACGAGATCCTCACCTTCACGCCGGTCTATCCGCCATTTCTCACGCTGCCAGGACGGGCGGGCCGACGCACGGTCGGCGTGCCGCTCGTCCAGTCGGCCACGGCATGGGCCATCGATTGGGATCTGCTTGAGTCGTCGCTCACTCGACACTCAAAACTCTTCTGGCTCTGTCATCCGCACAACCCCACGGGCACGGTCTTTGGACGGGATGACCTCCTCCGACTGGCAGACCTTGCCGAGCGGCACGGCCTGACGGTGATCTCTGATGAGATCTGGTCCGACCTTCTGCTCGACGGCCTGCCTCACATCCCGTTCGCGAGCCTCGATCACCCTGCCGCGCGGCGGGCGATCACGCTCACGGCGCCCTCCAAAACCTGGAACCTGGCCGGCCTTGGCTGCGCCGCGGCGATCGTGCCCGACGCCGATCTGCGCCGCCGCTGGCGGCCCGCCGGCGGAGGCCTTGTGCCGATGGTCAACCCATTGGGCTATGCGGCGGCCGAGGCGGCGTGGCACCACGGCGATGCCTGGCGGCGGCAACTGATTGCCGTGCTCGAGCAGCACCGTGACATGGTGCTTGAAACCGTGGCCGGCATTCCCGGCCTCTCCGCCGCCGTGCCGCAGGCGACCTATCTTGTCTGGATCGACTGCCGCGGCACGGGCGTCGCCGACCCGCAGGCGGCCTGCGAAGCGGCCGGCCTCGGCCCTTCCGACGGCCGGGATTTCGGGTTTCCAGGCTTTCTAAGGCTCAACACAGCCTGCCCGACGGCCCGGCTGGAAGAGGCCCTCCGGCGGCTCCGCAGGGCATTTCCCGGCGGCTGAAAACGGCCCCGTTGGGGAACCGGGGCGTGGGGACCGAAACTTCTCGTTCTCCCCGCCGTTGAACGTGCCTCGGCCCGAGAAATGCCGTATATCCTTGGCGTCTCGGGCCGCGATGCTTCGTCTGGCCCAAGACACCTACCCGGAGGTTTCTTTATGCGCATCAGCACCCTGATTCTGACCGTTCTCGCCCTTGCCACGGCCGAGTCCGTCGCCCTTGCCGCCCCAGGAAAAGTGGTCGATCCGCAGAAGATCTTCACGAAGAAAGACGCCAACAGCGACGGCTCCCTCACGCTCGATGAATACAAGTCGGGCATGAAGGACAAGCCGCTGGAAAATGCCGACAAGCGGTTCAAAAAGATCGACACCAACGGCGACGGCAAACTGTCTTTCGACGAATTCAAGGCCGGCATGCCGAAACCGAAGGAATAACCCTGCTCGATCCCAACTGGGACCGGAGAAGATCATGACCATGCATCTCGTGAAGCCTCCGATACCGCGGGCCGTTGCCTGCCTGCTCGTGCTGGCGTCGCTGCTGGCGGTCGGTGCCAAGCCCAACGCGACCGGCTCGGCGAAGGCCGCGAAGCGGGCCGGACAAGAGCAGCCGATCAAGCTGCCGGCAGCGGTGCTGGAAGAGCCCACTGGGCCGGTCATGGAGGTGGCGGCGATCGACCGCTCGCGGCGGCAGGAGGTCGGGGTCGCGGCGGACGCGATCGACCGCCTGCTCGAGACGGATTGGCAGAAGCACGGGGTTGCAGGCAGCACTCCGCTCAACGACGCCCAGTTCGTCCGCCGCATCTATCTGGAACTCGCGGGGCGAATTCCGACATTTGACGAGACGACGCGGTTCCTCGACTCGAAATCGGCGAGCAAACGGGCCAATCTCATCGACGACCTGCTCGAGAGCCCCGACCACGTCAGCCATACCTACAACTTCTGGGCCGACATCCTCCGGCTCGCCGAGCGGCCTCAGAAAGATGTGTTCTTCGAGCCCTATCTCGACTGGGTCAAGCGTTCAATCGCTGCCAACAGGCCCTACGACGAGTGGGTCCACGAGATGCTCACGGCCGACGGCAAGATCTGGGAGAACCCGGCCACCGGCTATCAACTCCGCGACAAGGGGATGCCGCTCCCCTACGTCGACAACACCGTGCGGGTGTTTCTCGGCACCCAAATTGGCTGTGCGCAGTGCCACGATCACCCGTTCGACTCCTGGACGCAGCGCCAGTTCTACGAGCTGGCCGCCTTCACGTCAGGCACGCGGATGCGGCTGGGGGGCGTGCCCGAGAAGAAATCCGGACTGTCGCGTGAGGAAATGAAACAGGCGACGAAGGAAGCACGGCAAAAGAATGCCGAGACCTTCCGTCAGATCAAGGAGATCACGCAGCAGGCCTAACAGCAGGTCCGCGCCAAGAAGGTCGACAATGGCCTGCGACTGTTCATCAACGCGAATCTGACGAGCGTCTCCTCCCAGACAGGCAAGCTCCTCCTGCCGCACGACTACAAGTACGACGACGACAAGCCGCTGGCGGCCGTCAGCCCCAAGGTGCTCTGGGGCGAGATCCCCGCGGATGCCAGGTCGCAGGACAACCGCGGCCAGTTCGCCGCCTGGCTCACCTCGCGGGACAACCGGCAGTTTGCCCGCACGATCGCCAATCGCATGTGGCGGAAAGTGATGGGGGTCGGGCTCGTCGAGCCTATCGACGACTTCCGTGAGGACAATCCCGCCTCGAATCCCGAACTGCTCGAGCACCTCACCGACCTCGTGCTCGCGCTCGATTGTGATCTCCGTGAGTTCGTCCGCGTGCTCGTCTCGACCAAGGCCTACCAGCGCCGAGCCGTCCTCCACGACCCGACCTCTCCGTCCCCGTTTCATTTCACCGGGCCGGCACTGCGGCGGCAGACCGCCGAGCAGCTCTGGGATTCGATCATCGTGCTCATCGCCCACAACGAGTGGCCCTTCCAGCGTCCCACATCCGAGGCGTTCGAGAAGCTGGCGGATGTCGACCTGACGGCGGCCGGCACCACGTACGCCACGGTCGAAAAGGCCTACGAAGCCTTCAGCGATACCTACGGCCTCAACCGCTACCGCGCCCGGCTCCAGAAGCAGTACGGCTTCCAGGGGCAGGTGCTGGCGCGGGCCAGCGAGCTGCCGACACCGCTCCCCTTGGGACACTTCCTCAGGCAGTTCGGCCAGAGCGACCGCGAGTCGATCGAGGGCGGCAGGACGGTGGCGACGGTGCCGCAGATCCTCTCGATGTTTAACGGCCCGATCACGCACAGCATGCTCGTGCCCGGGTCGGTGATCCACGACGAGGTGATGTCGCACGAGACCACACAGGCGGTCGACGTCATCTTCCTCGCGATCCTGTCGCACCGCCCCTCGGCCGAGGATCGTGCATTCGCCATCAAGGAAATTCGCTCTGCTGACACGCCGCAGGCGGGCGTCGGCAACCTCATCTGGGCGCTGCTCAACACGCGGGAATTCATCTTCATTCAGTAGCGAAAACACTGAAGGAACATCACCCTATGAACCACCACCATCACTGGCTCGACACGCTCTCCCGCCGCGAGGTCTTCGGCCACGTCGCGCGGGCCACGCTCGGCGTCGGCCTCCTGCCGGCGATCTCGCGGCAGCTGGAAGCGGCCGCGACCGGGACGAAGACGCATGCCAAGAACATCATCTATCTGATGATGCAAGGCGCGATGAGCCACCTCGATACCTTCGACCCCAAGCCGGGCCGCGAAGAGCAGGGGGAGACGAAGACGATTGCCACGAAGACGCCAGGCATCGTCTTCGGGCAGAGCCTTGAGAAACTCGCCTCGCTTTCCGACCGGTTGGCGGTGGTCCGCTCGCTCACCACCGAGACCGGCGCCCACGAGCAGGGGCAGTACCTGATGCGGACGAGCTACCCGATGATCAACAGCATCCGCCATCCCGCCTTCGGCTCGTGGGCGGTCCACGCCATGGGGAAAATCAGCAAAGACCTGCCCAGCTACGTGCTCGTCGGCAACGGCAACGACCATCCAGGCGCCGGCTTCCTCGATCCCTCGCTCACGCCCGTGCCGGTGGCCGATCCGCTGAAGGGCCTCGAAAACACGAAGCGGCCCCGGTATCTCTCTGAGGAGAACTTCGACCGCCGCCTGGCGCTGGCCGACCGCATCGACCGTGACTTCAAGCAGCAGTATGCCGGCCCCCAGCTCGACGCCTACAACCAGCTCTACAAAGACGCCGTCCGCTTGATGGGATCGGTCGACCTGCAGGCCTTCGACATCGCCCAGGAGAAGCCCGCGGTCCGCGAGAAATATGGCGACTCGCGGGTGGGGCTCGGCTGCCTGCTCGCGCGGCGACTGGTCGAATCGGGCGTGCGATGCGTGGAAGTAGAGTTTGGCAGCTGGGACATGCACCGCGATGTGTTTGAGGAGATGGACGAGAAGGGGCCGCAACTCGACCGGGCCATGGGCACGCTGCTTGAGGATCTCGAACAGCGCGGACTGCTCTCCTCGACGCTCGTGGTCTTGGCGACGGAATTCGGACGCACGCCGCGGATCAATGAGAACGCCGGTCGCGATCATCACCCGGGCGTCTTTTCCTGCGTCTTGGCTGGTGCGGGCGTGCAGGGGGGCGCGGTCTACGGACAGAGCGACGAGAACGGGTTCCGACCCGACAAAGACCCCGTTTCGGTCGCCGACTTCAACACCACGATCGCCGCCGCCTGCGGCCTGCCGTATGAAAAGGAGTTTCACGCTCCCAATGGCCGGCCCTTCAAGATCGGCGGTGGTGGCAAGCCGATCACCGCCGTGCTCGCCTGACAAGCGACACGCATTCCCTTGCTTGCGCTGCGGGCTTGGATGAACAGCGGGCTTGGATGAACGCTGCGATTCCCGTGCGGTGTGACGCCCACTCCCATGCAAGCCCGAAGCGCAAGCGAGGGAAACCGCGTGGTGTTCTGTGTGGCCACCCGCATCCCCTTGCTTGCGCTGCGGGCTTGGATGAAGTGCGGGCTTAGGGGGTTTGCGCGACCGCGGGTGTCCGTGCCGCCGGCAGGCCCGCGGGCTCGTCTCTGCGGACGGAGGGAACCGATACCACAGATCAAGTGGGGAAGAACGTTCACTGTCAGGAGATGATCATGGCACGCAGGCGCTCGAGCAAGGAAACCTACGCCCAAAAAGTGGTCGAACTGGCCACGTCGACCCTGCCGTTGCCGACGCCCGTCAAGTCGGTGGCGAAGTCCCGCTGGGGCTCGCGGCTGTTGCTTGTGATCGTCCCCATTCTGATCGCCTCGGGCGTGATCACCATCTCCTGGACAGGCGGCCTGCCGAGCATCACGGTGAATAAAGACCGGGCCGTCGTCGTCGGCCAGGAAGTGCAGCAGGAGGCGATCAAGGCGGCGGAGCGGGTTCAACAATACCGCACCACCAACTACCGCTGACAGGCCGTGGATTCCCTCGCCTGCGTGTCGGGCTTCCATGGGAAATCGGCCATCATCCAAGCCCGCAGCGCGAGCAAGGGAAATGGCTCTTGTTAGTCGCGGGTCCATGCGGCATCAATAAACCGCCAGGGTCGGCCCTCGGGAGTCGCATCCTGCAGGCACTCGGGCAGCCGCTCTCCGGACCAGCCGTCAAAACAGATCCGTCGTGCGAACCGCAGGATCGACCATGGCATGCCCACCGCCGAAAAGAACGGCGGCCCAGCCGAGGGCCACGGCCCCCCATGCTGCATCGGCGGCGTGACGGCCAGGCCCGTGGGCATCCGATTCTCGATGATTCGTCCAGCCCGC
>CAYSPN010000320.1:0-2608 GCA_964432895.1 uncultured Candidatus Kuenenia sp. | reverse complement strand
TCGCAGAACGCCGCGTTCGCACCTCCCGAATGCTGGCTTCGAACTACGAATTGCCACTGATCCGAGGAATCGCTCGTGGAAGTGCACGGAAAAACGGAATTGTCACAAACTTTAAGTGAGGAACTGCTCCAGCGATCCGTTCCGCTATTCGGTGGTGCTGCTGCAGTGAATGTGCCGCCGTTGGGCTCGAGGAGCATTTGTCCGCGAATATCTTCAACCTCGCCGGTCGCACATCGGAGTTCCGACATCAGCAGCGTTTTGGAACTGCCATCCGTGATTTGCGACAGTTTCGAACGGTACGGTATATACCCGTTCGATGATGCAAGGTTTTTTACACCGAAGGGTCCGACGGGACCGCTGCTTACGTGAAAGCGGGTCGGGCCCAGGTTGACGGCGTAGTTTCCTCTCGCCGCGAAATTGCCCCAGTTCGCCATGGCCGATCCCGTAAACCCATAGCGCGAGCCAGGGAGATCGCTGGCGCAGTAGTATGCGGGAAGCTTGTTTTGAATGAGAGTACGGTTGCTGGAGCCGCCGGTTATTGCCGGTGTCGTGCCGTAATAGTTGTCGTTCAGGTTCCACTGGCTGTAGAGGTCAAGCTGCTCAATGTATGGCCATGCGGAAATGACCCAGGTCCGGCGGTGTGCGCTGCCTGCGCTGGTGTTTTTCTCGGGGTCGTTTCTCCGCTGAGAGTGGTAGGGGAACGTCTTGAGCGCATCGTGATGCGAGTGCAACGCAAGTGCCCACTGCTTCATGGTGTTCGTGCACGACGATTGGCGTGCCGCCTCTCTCGCCGCCTGGATCGCGGGAAGCAGAAGGCCGACGAGCGTGCCGATGATGGCCACCACGACCAAGAGCTCCACGAGCGTAAACCCGCTGCGGTGACGCGGAGGTGGGGGAAGAATAGGGGACGTAGCTCTTTGCGTGCTCATGAGAGGGCTCCTGAGAGAAGAGATCAACGAATGACACGGATTGCCCGCAGGGAAAAATCACGGAACGAGACGACGGTGTTCGGGAAGACGGAGATCGCCACGTGCGCGATCGGGTCGGGCGGCACGTCGTAGCTGCATTGGCCGACGACCTCATCGCCCGCAAGGAAAAACGCCTTCCAGCGGGTGCCGGTCGTGTCGAGGACGACCGTGCGGCGTTGCTCGCCCGACAGCCGGTCACCGCGCGATACTTCACCCGCGAGCTGCGGGCCCTTGTAGGCGAGGTTGGCCTGCGACTTCGCTTCGTGCCGCTGCAGCATCCAGGCATGGTCGAGTGTCGCCAGCCGAGTGTTGGCGGTGGCCGCAAACCCGATCGCCGCCCAGCCAATGCCGCCGCTCTTCACCTGCATCGTCACCGAGAGACGGTAGACATGGCCGGGCTCGGGTTTGAAGGGCAGAAAGGCGGCGCCGGTCGCCGTCACCTCCAGCGATCGTGTTTCCGTAGCGAGCAGCCAGCCCTCCTGCGGGGCAATCCACTTCGCTTCTCCCACGCCCGCTCGCGCACTGGCCGCCGTGCCGCCGAGCTGCCCCAACCCCACGAACGCGTCGCTGTAGATCGTGACCGCCGAGGCATCATCCCACTTGAACGGCAGCGCTCGCTTGACCGGTGGCCTCTTGGGAACCGACATCGCGAACTTCTTCGACGCCGGCGCGTCGATTCGGGAGATCCGTCCCGCCGGATCAACCTCCCCGGCATTGCCGGCCGAAAGCCGCAGCGGCTCGGCCGTGCCGAGTGAGGCAAGGGCCACCAGTTCGACCAAGCCCTGGAACACCCGAACGTCGGTCTTGCCGTTGGCATCGACCTCGACACCAAACTGCGTGCCACGATCGGTGACCACGGCCGTCGGCGTATGAATGGCGAACGGACCAGTCGGGCGTACGAGTGTGGCCGTAAGCCGGCCGCGGCCGAGTTTTCCAGTGCCGCCATCGATCACCTCGAAGATGGCCGGCGCCTCGAGGACGACCGTGGCCCCGGAGGCGAACACAATCTCGGCAAGCCCCTGCTCAAGCGCCAGCAGACCACCCGCTTGCACGCTATCGCCCTCATGCCGCGGCTGGCCGTCGTCGGCCCAGACCGGGTCGCTCAGGGCGACGATCTGCGCCAACACACCCGCCGGCAACACCGGCCGCGCGTTTGGCTGCAGACCACGCCATGCAGCCAAGGCGATGAAGATGCCGCCAACAATTGCCGCGAGTGACAGCCCGACCCTGCGCAGCCCTGTCGGCGACACGAGAGAACCGAACACGGCGGCGAATGCGTCGCCGAGTTTCGGAAGAAACGTAGCTTGTGGCGTGGCTTGCACCTGCGGTTGGCCCTCAGACGTTCCGAAATAGCGGGCGCTCAGGTGGGCGGCTGCGATCGCGTCGAGCCCTTCCTCCACCACCGTCAGCCCCCGCACCGCCCGCCGGGCAGCCGCGCTCGATCGCAGGAGCGATTCGAGCCGGGGAAAGTCCTCGGCGGCGAGCCGATCCGCGACGAAATCGTGCAGCAGATCAAGGTCGGCCTGGGTCATGACGCACCAGCCTCCTTGGCCAGCGTGTGTTCCACGCACCGCCACAGCTCCTGCCGGATCCGTGAGAGCAACTGGTAGAGGGCTCCCTCCGTCCGCCCCATTCGCCGG